>DATFRK010000659.1:0-4073 GCA_035263325.1 Pyrinomonadaceae bacterium
TGTGGGTAACCAGCACATTCGCCGAGCGCTTGACCAATCTTTCAACAATTCCGACGACCTGGGCGCGCGTTTTGCCCATGCCAAACACCACCTCCGGAAAGCCCTGTCGCGCCTCCCGTCCATGGTCTACTCGCGCGTAGCCCACGTCCTCGTAAGCCAGGTTCTGGATCTGTCGCGCCACCTCTGGGGCGTCGAGTTGGTTACGCTTGTGAGCCTCAAGGAGTTCTTCGAGTCGTTTTAGGTCCATCTGGATTCGCTATATCTTAAGAGTTAACTTCATTCTATCATTCTGACAAACAGCGTTGCAGAAAGCGAACTTGCGGTTCAACAGTCTGACAAGTAAGATTCATCGTAAGCGATGCAACAATTTACCCCCACAGTCCAAGTAACATCATCACCCGACTTGCATGGTGAATGAAGTGCAAGAGGTGTGTTGGAAAGCCCCGCCGTGTCGACAGTAATCAAGAACACACGTCTGACGCTCGAAATGATCAAGATCGAGCATACCCTTTTTGCGCTGCCATTTGCTTTCCTGGGTGCAGTGCTTGCAGCAAACGGTTTGCCCTCGCTGCGACAGGTTTTCTGGATCGTGGTCGCAATGGTGGGCGCCCGATCGACCGCCATGGCCTTCAATCGCATCGCCGATCGAGGCTACGACGCGCGCAATCCACGAACTGCAGTGCGCGCACTCCCCGCCGGGTTGTTGTCGGTAGGTTTTGTTTGGGCCTTCACATTGATTTCTGCCGCGGTTTTTCTAATTGCCGCCGCAATGCTCAATCACCTGACCTTGCTTCTTTCTCCCGTCGCGCTCGGCAGTGTGTTGCTCTATTCGTACACCAAGCGCTGGACGCTGCTGTCGCACATTGTGCTTGGTTGGTGCTTGTCGATTGCCCCAACCGGTGCCTGGATTGCCGTCCGCGGAGAAATCAACAGCCCGATACCGCTGTTGCTGTCGTTGATGGTTCTGCTCTGGACCGCCGGCTTTGACGTGCTGTATGCGTGCCAGGACTTTGAGTTTGACCGCCGCGAAGGCTTGCACTCGATACCCGCTAAGGTCGGGATAGGCCGAGCACTTTGGATTGCGCGCGGACTTCATTTGGGAGCTTTTTTAGCAGTCGTAGCGTTATATGTAGTTACCAGGTTAGGCCCAATCGCGTTGGTTGGGGTGGTGGCAACGGCTGGATTGCTGTTGTATCAACATCGATTGGTGAGGTCAGACGACCTGAGCCGGCTGAATGCAGCTTTTTTTACCACCAACGCCTTTGTCAGCGTAATCCTGCTGCTAACCTTTGGTAGCGCCGTTTTTATGCAATTGTGAGGAGATGCGAGACTAATCAGATGAAGTTCTCAAATGACGAAAAACTGAACGAAATCGCGGTCCGAGTGGAAAATGGCGAGCGACTTTCCTTTGCTGACGGGGTGGCACTCTACGCCACCGAAGACCTTCCCGCCCTGGGGAAGCTCGCCGACACAGTCAGACGCGAGCGACACGGCCGGACTACCTATTTCAATGTAAACCGTCACCTGAATCCGACCAACATCTGTTACGCTGATTGCAAGTTTTGCGGCTTCTATCGCACTCCTCGTCAAGCTGACGCGTATACTCACAACCTCGACGATAGCCTACGCGTCGCGGGACAGGCGGTTTCCGAAGGCGCTACAGAGTTGCACATAACGGGCGGGCTAAATACAAAACTACCTTTTACTTATTTCACCGACCTTCTTTCTTCGTTAAAGAGTCAGTACCCCAAACTCCATCTAAAGGCTTTCACGATGGTCGAGTTTGACCACTTCGCTCACTTCTACAAGATGAGCGACGAAGACGTGATTCAAAAGTTGATTGAAGCGGGCTTGGATTCCTGTCCGGGCGGTGGCGCGGAGATCTTTCGCGAACCAACCCGATCGATGATCTGCGCCCACAAGTGCGACGCCAATCGCTGGCTCGAGTTGGCCGGCAAAGTGCACGATGCTGGTCTGAAAACAAATGCGACCATGCTCTACGGTCATATCGAATCAATCGAAGATCGCGTAGACCACCTGGTTAAATTACGCGAGCAACAGGAAAAGTCAGGCGGCTTTCAATGCTTCATACCACTCGCGTTTTATCCACCGGACACTCAGCTGGCCCACTTGCCTGGACCAACCGGAGTCGACTCCTTAAAGACTATGGCTGTCTCTCGTTTGTTGCTCGACAATTTTGATCACATCAAAGCGTACTGGGTGATGCTCGGTAAACGACTCGCACAAGTGGCGCTCCACTTTGGCGCAAACGATGTCGACGGCACCATCACCGAAGGAGGTGAGCTGACCACCAGTTATTCGGTCGAAACTAACAATGAAGTGAAGATGAGCAAGACAGAACTTATCGCTCTTATCGAAGACGCCGGGTTTGAGGCTGTCGAACGTGATACGGTCTACAATCGCGTCAATCGCAACAACGTGAGTCTCGTTTGAGACGTTCAATCAACAATACTCTTCCTCGTAGGACATAATGGCAACCACAAGTATCCAACGCTCCACCATCACTATTGCGCATTCTCCTGACTCGGATGACGCATTCATGTTTTACGGTCTCGCGACCCACAAACTCGACACTGGGCGCCTGAGTTTTACTCACCTGCTCAAAGACATTCAGACGCTTAATGAGGAAGCGATGCGCGGCACCTATGACGTCACCGCGATTAGCTTTCACGCTTACGCCTACATCGCTGACAAGTACGTTCTGTTGCCCCACGGCGCTTCTATTGGCGACAACTATGGACCGATAGTCGTTTCGCGCCAGCCGGCAACTGCTGACGATATACCCAAACTAAGAGTGGCAGTTCCCGGCACGCTAACCAGTGCCTTCCTGGCGCTCAGAATCTTTAGTCCAAACTTTGAGTATGTCGTTGTGCCTTTCGACAAGATCATCGCCGCTGTGCAAGACGGCAGCTGTGATGCAGGCTTGCTGATTCACGAAGGCCAGCTCTTTTTTGAATCGGTGGGATTGCACAAAGTGCTGGATCTGGGTGAATGGTGGCACAGCAAGACCGGCCTACCGCTACCGATGGGCGGCAATGTGATTCGACGTGACCTGGGAACGGAAACGATCAAAGACGTTTCGCGGCTGCTGCGACAGAGTATTAGCTATTCGCTGGAACACCGGGATGACGCTTTGCAATACGCGATGCAGTTTGCCCGAGACATGGATCCAGAATTAGCCGACCGGTTCGTCGCGATGTGGGTCAACGATCTGACCCTGGACTACAGCGACCGCGGCCGCCAGGCAGTCAGTAGGCTGTTGGATGAAGGATTCGAGAAGGGCATCATTCCCAACCGAGCAGCAGTCGAATTTGTTGACAGCTAAAGGCTGCTGACGCCTAAAAGGCACGCCACTCTGCCGGTCAATAATT
The DNA here is from genome assembly GCA_035263325.1 of Pyrinomonadaceae bacterium. GTDB lineage: Bacteria > Acidobacteriota > Blastocatellia > Pyrinomonadales > Pyrinomonadaceae > PSRF01. Next base: position 3,393 of record DATFRK010000659.1, read on the forward strand.
TTCTTACTAGAACAATCCGGGGATAAGTTTGTGTCTTGGAGTTCAAGCTGGGGTGTGCGCGGTGATTTTTTGAGCTACCCCGCCCAGAAGGAGCAGCTAACCACCGCGCACATCATCGGCCACAGATTACAATTACAACCAAGCTCCTCCCAAAGCCTGGTTATCCCCAACACCCGTGTAAGCAACGCCGCCGAGCGGCGTCGTGTCTGCGCTCCCGCGCCGTAAGGCTTTCACGGAATTGGGAGAGTACCTGTTGCCGACATGAGGACCTTGAGAACTGATCTTTCAATAGTAGCTCGAGTTGATTTCGAGCTCGAATGGCTGTGTCGTTTAGCCGCTGCGCCCAATATCAAAGGCTAACCTATTCTAATTTGGGCACTTTACACTAGATGCAGGAAACTTTGCAACAGGAAAGTAGGGATCTGGGCTCGAGACGATCGGCGTCGCCGCCCGCTGGCAACATGAGACTTTCTCTTTGGCATCTGAGGAGATGCTTGTTTCCTGTGAATATTCATCCTATTCTTCGATTTTGCAGGTGAAAAATGATGAAGAGTCAGACCGCCAGAATGCTCCCTTTTGCCGCCGCCCTAATCACCTTGTTCGCCGCCCTCTCCCCCGGATGGGCGCAGACGCCGGTTGCCCAACCAATGCCTGCTCCGGATGCCGACCGGATTATCTCGG
>DATFRK010000660.1:0-6629 GCA_035263325.1 Pyrinomonadaceae bacterium
AACCTTGACACTACCAACCACACACCAGCGACAGGTAAGTAGATACAGCCGGCGTCCAAACAGAATTCTTCCATCGGATATAGTCCGCGCTGCAAGAACCGCCAAATCCCAAACAGCGCAATCAACAAGTTCACAACCAGCCATGAGCCACTTAGGACGCCAGCCGCAATACCTGGTGCCAGCAGAAGTGAGGTTAGCGTCGCCATGGCCGCGAGTCGCTGGACCAATACGGCTAGGAAATAGAAGACCGAATCGCTGCCATCACGTTTGGGAGTCTTAATTAGCGAGAGACCCAGCGGAACAATGGCCAGGATGCCAAACAACAACACCTTTTGTATCAATTCAGTTTCGTGAGAATCCGCAAGCGGAACAAACAGGAAGGCAAACCAGACCAGAGCGCCAACAAATGCACTCTTGCGAGCGATGGTTGCCGTTTCAGTCCCGAGGATGTTCATTAACTAGGACACCTTTGGAGTGCGGTGGCTGGTCACCGCTATGTGATCGCGCAACGCGTCACCGGTTGATCCCAAAGCGGTGACCAGTCACCGCACTCCAAAGGGATCAAACAAGAGGGGAAAAAACTGACCACCCAGCTTTTCACCACAGGGAATTGGCGGCACTCCTTCAAGCAATGGCTCATCGGACGCCGAACACACGCCATCAGCAAAGACATTGATCACTGCGGCGCGCCGGGGCCGTTCAGTGCGGTTCTCAAAGGAACCATGGACCATCAGTGGATGGTGAAACGAAGCCTCGCCCTTGCGCAATTCGATCGCTACTGGCTTGAATTCGCTGAGTTGCTTCTCAGTAAGCACTGAACAAATGGCATCCATATCGTGGGCCAGTCCGGTGATGGGTAACAGGTTCCAGTGATGACTGCGGGGAACGTAGTGCACACAACCATTGTCAACCGTGGAATCGTCGAGGCCGATCCAACAGGAGAGATGGGCCATGGGGCTCGTTCTCGTCCAATAGGAGTAGTCCTGGTGCCAGGCGACTACGCCACCATATCGGGCCGGTTTGTAGAAGATCTGATCGTGCCAGAAACGCACTGGCGCTCCCAGTAATTGCACCGCCGGCATGACGAACGCCGGATTCCAAAGTATGTCATGAAGTCCCGGGGTCACCCGCCAGGCACCCAGCGCGTGAAAGAGTACGGTACTCGGGTTCGTTGACTCGTTGGAGTTGTACTCGTAAAACAACTCGCGTCCCGGATGTTCAGGATTCACGAGTTGCGACAACTCATCACGGAGGATTTCAACCTGGGCATCGTTGAGCAAGCGGACGCCGGCGAGGTAACCGTTGTCTCGATAGAATTCAATCTGTTCGTCAGCTAAGCGATAACGCTCCCATTCCTGTAACGTCTTGGGCCAGGCGAAGAGATCCGTAATGAGGTGATGGGTTGTTGACAGGTCACTTAACATTCTTCAGGCCTTCGATCACCACCCGGGCCACGGTCGGAATGATGTCCCGGTCGTTGGCATGATCCGTGGTGAACGTAACCAGGACGAATTTCGCGCCATCAGGCATTTCGAGATAGGCGGCATCGTGACGCGTGGTACTGGTCCAACCGGCCTTGGACCAAAGTTTCACACCCTCGATACCTTCGAGGGCAATGCCAGTGAAACCATGCCCTTGATCGTCGGCGTCATTACTCTTGCCCGTGTAATCACGCTTCAGCAACTCCATCATCTTCGCAGTGCGCGCTGGCGGTGCGGCTTTGCCCGTTACGATCTCCATTAGCAAACGAGCGGTCGCATCAGTCGTTAACTTGTTTCGATTCTCGCCATTAGGACCGCGCGACACTCGTTCACGTCCGTAAGCGTCTTCGCAAAAGGTCTTCTGATTGACGTTGATATTGCTGTAACCGAGCGAGGTGTAATAACGATTCACTGCATTTCGCTTGTTCTGCCACTCTTCCATCTCCTTTGGCGGCAGTTCGTAGCCACCGGTAGTGTGCGTCAGGACATCGACTACATACTGCGTCGCTTCGTTGGACGAGTCGACAATCATGTCGCGCAGGGCGCGGGTGAGTTCCGGTGTTTCTTCGATCTTCTTGTCTTCTAACCAACGTTGAGCGGCAACCAGGTAGAAGAGTTTGACTACGCTCGCCGGGTAAACTCTTTCATTGCCACGAAAACTAGCGGTGACCGGATGTTGCGAATCGCGCAGGTCAATCAGCGTAATTGAGAGTTGTTTTTCTTCCAGTTTCTTATCAGCGAAACGATCGATGGTAGTTTTAGCAGCTCGATTGACGAGGTCTTGCAGAGATGGCGGCTTTTCCTGGGCATTCGTCGTGCTGATCAAACAAAAAAATAGCGCACAACCGATACTGATTAGGGTTTTGTACATTTAATGTTTTTCCGGAGACTAAATAGCAGAACGTGATCACAGACTAGCATAGGAATTGCCGATTGCCGATTGGTCTTGTAGCGAAGATCAATCAAAAATCCAAAATCAAAAATCGGCAATGTTATGTTATAACCCTAACGCGTGCAGAACCCCCCTGAAGAAGGCCTGGTCCGCGGCATTCGTCGCTGGGACCTGGTAGCGGTTGCAATTAACGGCATCATTGGCGGAGGAATTTTTGGACTGCCGGCTACAGCTTTCGGCTTAATCGGCAGCTACAGCCTATTTGCCTTTGCAGCCTGCGCCCTCGTTGTCACTCTCCTCATCCTTTGCTTCGCTGAAGTGGGTAGCCGTTTCCAGGAAACCGGCGGACCCTACCTCTACGCCCGCGAAGCCTTTGGACCAACCGTGGCCTTCGAGATTGGCTGGCTGATCTGGTTAGCTCGGCTGACCGCCTTCGCCGCCAACTGTAATTTATTGGTCAACTACGTCGGATTCTTCTGGCCTGGAGCTACCTCTCCCCTTTGGCGCAGCGTAATCATTGTCTCTTTCGTGGTGGTCCTGACAGCGGTAAATGTGCTTGGGGTGCGACAGGCAGCGATCGTCAGCAACGTATTCACTATCGGTAAGCTCCTGCCGATACTTATCTTCATCGCCGCCGGCCTCTTTTTTCTAAACCAGCAAGCTTTTGTCTTCGGCGCCAGGCCGGCAGCCGGCGCCTTCTCCCAATCAGTGCTAGTACTTATCTACGCCTTCACCGGATTTGAAATGGCTGCGATCCCGGCGGGCGAAGTGCGTGATCCGCAGCGTAACTTACCGCGCGCGCTCTTGATCGCTATCGCAGTCGTGGCCTTCCTGTACATTCTGATTCAAATTGTTTGCGTGGGAACTTTGCCGGGCCTGGCGACATCTACCCGTCCACTCGCCGATGCGGCGGGAAACTTTCTCGGCACTGCCGGGGCTTCGATCATTTCGGCGGGGGCCATCATTTCGATCACGGGCAATCTGAATATTCTCGTGTTGTCGGGTTCACGCATTCCCTTTGCAATGGCCGAACAGAAACAGGTTCCCCAGGTGGTAGGCCGCATTCACTCACGCTTTTTTACTCCCTACGTTGCGATCTTGATCACTGCCAGCCTGATGCTTTACCTGACCATAAAAACTTCCTTTGTGGCGGCAATAACAATCAGTGCGATAGCCAGACTCGTCACTTACGCCGCTACCTGTCTAGCACTGCCGCTCTTTCGCCGCCGCACAGACGTACCGGCGCCGCAGTTTGTGCTGCCGGGAGGACCGGTAGTCGCCGTGCTGTCGCTAGTCCTGATTGTTTGGCTACTGTTTAATGCTACCTGGAAAGAGAAAACCGCGACGCTTATCGCCGCGGTCTTCGGATTGTTACTATATTTTAGTTATCGACTCTACCAACGCTATTCCCGCGCTTCGTAAACCACTCGACCGTCTAGAATCGTCGCCACCACTTTTACGTTCTCAATATCCTCGGGATCGATTTTGAAAATATCGCGCGAAAGGATAACCACGTCGGCCAACTTTCCCGGGGTGATGCTTCCCTTCACCTGCTCCTGAAACTCCGCATACGCGGAACCTACTGTATAAGCCCGCACAGCTTCCTCTACCGAGATCTTCTGCTCCGGTACCCAACCCTTGGGATTCTTGCCATCTAACGTGCGGCGAGTCGCGGCGGCGTAGATGGTCAGCATTGGATTCAAAGGAGCGACCGTCCAATCAGTGCCAAAAGCAAGAGTCGCACCGGCATCGAGCAGAGAGCGAAAAGCGTAGGTGGTTTTCGCCCGTTCTTTGCCGATTCGCTTTTCGGCCCAGCGTCCATCATCAATGGCGTGATAAGGCTGCATCGAAGCAATTACCTTGTCGCGAGCAAAGCGTGGCAGGTCCTGGGCGCGCAGATGTTGCGCGTGTTCGATACGAAAGCGGCGATCATGATCTCCGTCTTCACGTTCGACCTGTTCATAAATGCTGAGAATCAGATCGTTGGCGCGGTCGCCAATGGCATGAATTAGTATTTGTAAGCCGGCCTTATCCGCTTCCTGGACTCGCTTCAACATTTCGCCTTCGGGATACATTTCGTCGCCCGCGATACCGCTGGTACTGGGATCATCAAGATAGGGCTCGTAAAACAGTGCTGTCGTAGAGCCAAGACTGCCGTCAGCAAAACCTTTTAGACCACCGACCCGCAACATCGCGCCGCCAAAGTGAGCGCGGACTCCGGTGCGGGCCAATCGCTCCCATGCCGGCAAAGGGGCCACAGCGTAGATTCGAGTTTTTAGTTCGCCGCGATCCAGGAGGGTTTGATAGACACCGACATCGGTCCCCGCCGACATATCCTGCACGCTGGTGACGCCGAGTCTCGCCGCGTATTCACTGGCTGCCCGCGCCGCAGCCAGCTTCTCCTCAAAACTTGAAGGCGCGACCACCTTCCAAACAAAACTCTGGGCCGCATCTTTGAGAATGCCGGTTGGTTCACCAGTCTTTGGGTCGCGAACGATTACTCCGCCGGGCGGATCGGGAGTTTGTTTTGTAACACCGGCAAGTTTCAGAGCCAGACTGTTAGCCAGGGCCATGTGACCGTCAAGCCGGCTAACGAACACCGGAGTGTCAGGGGTGAAACTATCGATGAGTTCCCTGGTAGGTAGTTTCGCCTCGGGCCAACGTTCATGGTCCCAGTCTCCACCGGTGATCCACCGGCCTGCGGGTCGTGTCGCGGCAAACCGTCGGATGCGCTCGGCAAACTCCTGCGGCGTATCGGCGTCACGCAGGTCAACACTCGAGAGTTGAAAGCCACCACTGAGAAAATGAGTGTGGGAATCGTTGAATCCGGGTAGCACCAGCCGCTTCTTCGCGTCGATCACTCGGGTGCCGGAACCAGCCAGTTTGTTTATCTCTTTATTGGAACCAACCGCAACAATCTTGTTGCCAAAGATGGCGACGGCCTCCGCAGTGGGTTTGCCCGGGTCCATTGTGTGGACGACCCCGTTAACAATCACAAGGTCCGGTGTAAGTGATGAATTGTCAGCGTGTGCGAGTAGAGTCATAGCGGTTGCGAGAACTGCGAGGACAGTCAGTCTCATTGTTGGTTGACGCTAAATTGGCGAAGGTTGAATTGCCGCTACAGTCTATCATCCCGGGTGGGTTACACTCTCCGTAAATCTCTCTAAGGTGACGGACTTAATCAAAAATCTCGAGGCCATATTAGGAGCGGAGAATGTACTCTCTGCTCCTGACGAACTGCTCGTCTATGAGTGCGACGGATTGCCGCAACACAAACACCGACCGCGAGCAGTAGTCTTTCCCTCAACAACTGAAGAAACGGCTGCAGTCATGCGGGAACTGGCGAACGCCAACGTACCCTTCACTCCCCGCGGCGCGGGAACAGGTTTATCAGGCGGCGCACTCGCACTCAACGAGGGCGTGGTGATCGAGATGGCGCGCATGCGCCAGATTCTGAAGATAGATCCGGTCAATCGGCTCGCAGTCGTGCAGCCGGGAGTGGTAAACCTGCAAGTCTCACGAGCAGTGGCACAATACGGGTTGTATTACGTTCCAGATCCCTCCAGTCAACCGACGTGCACCATTGGCGGTAACATCGCAGAAAGTGCGGGCGGCATTCATTGCCTCAAGTACGGAACAACCACGGACCACGTGCTAGGTTGTCGAGTTGTTCTGGCAGGTGGCGAAATTCTCGACCTTGGTGGCGCCGGGGTGGAAGCCCCCGGCTACGATCTGTTGGGTACGTTCATTGGCTCGGAAGGAACCTTTGGCGTTGCCACTGAAGCCACCCTGCGCCTGGTCCAGGTACCACCGGCGGTCCGCACGCTCTTGGCGGAATTCGGCGAAGTGAACGATGCGAGTCACGCGGTGTCGGCGATTATTGCCGCCGGAGTGATGCCGGCAGCCCTGGAAATGATGGACCACGAGATTATCCGGGCGGTGGAAGCCAGCGTGTTTGCGGCTGGTTTACCACCGGATGCCGGCGCTGCTTTGTTGATCGAGTTAGATGGTATTGAGGCAGGACTCGACGCCGAAGCCGAACGAGTAATAGGCATCTGCATGGAATACGGAGCCCGGAATTGCCGGCGCGCCCGCGATGAAGGCGAGCGCAAAAAATTGTGGGCGGCGCGCAAAGGAGCGTTCGGAGCGATTGGACGTATTTCACCCGACTCGATGATCCAGGATGCGGTCGTGCCGCGTTCCAGGCTACCTGAAGTTCTCGACGCTGCTTACGAGATCGCCGCGAAGTACAAGTT
>DATFRK010000661.1:0-4422 GCA_035263325.1 Pyrinomonadaceae bacterium
GTGCTCAAGCGCCGTTGCTATGGGATCACCAATCCGATCAGCCTCTTCCGCCGCATCTGGTTGGATCTGAGCGGCTACGAAGCTTTTGCGCATTGATGACACAAGATATTGGGGGCCTTCACGGTAATTCCCAAAGAACCAGATTTGTATAAGACCTTGAACGAAGTGGTCGCGGCGGCAGCCATACACCACTTACCGTTAATTACTTTTGCTCTGGAATATACTGCTTGAACCAAGCATCCATCCGCTGCAGGAAATCTACGTTGTCACGATACAGGAGAAAGTTGTGCCCTTCGTCCAAATACTTCACATACTGAACTCTGCGGCCCAGTCTACTCAATGCTCCAAAGATCTGTTCCGCCGCAGCAGGTGGTGACCAACGATCATTTGCTCCGTTTGCAAATAGAAGTGGAGTCCTTACTCTGTCCAGAAAAAAGATAGGAGAGTTATTGATGAAGCGCTGGCGATCTTCCCAGAGAATGGCGCCCATGCGTATCTGACCATCCTCACAGGTACCTGAATTTGAATTGCCCGAAGGCGCCACTTGATAGCAAAAGTTAATAAGGTCCCCCAAGCCCTGATTAACTATTGCTGCCTTGAATCTGTTCGTCTGCACAATCATCGCGAGCGTACCGTAGCCACCATAACTGTGGCCAATCACTCCCAAACGATCAGGATCAGCGATACCAAGTCTTACTACTTCGTCGATACCGCTCAAGACTGCTTCAGCGAGATCGACCATCGGCGTTCCAATTCGTAAAGGAGTGTCAGGTCGAAATACCGCGTAACCACGCGTAGCCAAGAACGCGCCAATCCCTGGAGGCATCATGTCAACGTCGATGCCAAAACGATTGATGTAGCGTGACGGAAAAATGCCACCATAGACATTTACGATTAGTGGGACTTTACGCCCTTCGACATATCCCGGAGGCAGCAGCAAAGCACCGTGCAACAGTTCACCGCGAGGTGATCGCCATTCCACCATACGACTAATTCCAAGTGGTCTCCCTTCAAGAACTGAATTTACATGGGTCAGCTGTTTTACCGAACGAAATGAACTATCTGTGAGCCAGAAGTTTTCAAATCGATCGGCTGCCTGGCTCATGTAGACCACGACTGAGCCATCGCTTGAGGCTGCAATGCTGTAGGTTTGCGGTGAACTTCCTAGATTCTCACGGGTCTCCCTAAGTTGGCGTTGCGCACCTGTGCTTACATCGATGGAATAGAACCCGTCTTTCATCGTCTGAGATTCGCGCGTGAGCACCGTCATCGTGCGTCCGTGGTCTAATGACCAGTAACCTTGTCGCGTTGGTGTAGCAAAAATTTCCTGAATCCGGCGCAGCGGAATTCTTGCAACCTCGCTAGCAGATCTAGCAGTCACATCAATTTTCCAAAGCGCACCGTCCGCAATAAGAAAAATCTCCGTGCCATTGGGATTCCAGAGAGGTGCGCGCCAATCATCTCCAAAGCTGGGATGAGAGAGGTTGCTGGTAGACCAACTGGTACTATCACTAAGTGAGGTCACATGGAGTTCGCCACGAGTCTGACCACTGTTTTTGAAAGTCTGCGAACCGATGTCGGTATAAGCGATTTGTTTACTGTCTGGAGACCAACTAAACCACGAGCCAGCCGGCTGCTCCTGCCGAATATCGTCCGCAAGAATGCGTGCGCTGCCATCAGTTAGAGAGACGATAAACAGCTGGTTGTGAAACATGAACTTGTCAGGGATTTGCTCACCCTGACTCGTTACAGCTATGTACTTACCGTCCGGTGAAACTCTCCACAATCCATATCCTACATTGGTGGCGAGGGAGCGAAGCGTTCCCGATTTCACGTCGACAAGCGCCAAGTCGGAGACGTTAGCTCTTGGAGGACCGGTTTCTTTCGGTGTTTCACTTCTTGGCGAGTCGAAAACAATTATGTTGGGACGATCGGAAGTAGATGCATTCGCGTGATCTGCCACCGGCGTCGAGGGTTGGGACAGCACTTTCGATGGAACTCTGACGATGAGGCCACTGCTATCTGGTAGCCAAACTGGAAGTTCCCAGTTAACCAGCGGAGCAACTTTTTCAGGTGAAACGCGAATTATTTGTGCGGAATCGCGTTTCCATACCCACAATCGAATGTCCCCGTCTCGATCAGAAAAGAAGGCGAGGGAGTTCCCATCAGGTGACCAGACTCCACACCAATTATTTCCTACCGCTTGAGTCAATGATTTTGATTCACCGGTGCGCGTATAAGTAATCCAAACGTCCGTGCCCTTGTTATAAATACTCGTGGCTTGAGATGGGTCGCCGAGGCGTATGCGTTTTGTATCTCTAAGTGTGTAGGCTAAGAGCTGGCCGTCCGGTGAAAGTGCGGCCATGGGCGGCCTCAGATGCGCAACGAGACCCGCAATCTCTTCGGCCGACAAGGGATTTGTTTTGTCAGCGGTCTGGGCTGTGGTTGTGTTGATTAGCGATGCAAATAGCAGCCAGGTTAAGCAGGCCGAGAGTGCGCGTTTGGACATTTTGGACATTTCAGTCATGGGTTCTCAACTGATATGTCTCTTCTCGACGGGAGAAATCTAAATGGGGTAATGCGATCGCGCCACCATCTTTTATCGCCTCTGGCGTGTCCGGGCTTATCAAGAAAAATGTTCTCGTGATGGATGTAGTCAAACTGCGTATTAACTCAGCATCTTTGTTACTGACGGGATGGCGGTTGCCTCATAAAATTGTTATTGGCATATCCATAATTTTCTATTCATTAAAAGGGCAATCTTGAGAAAACCTGTCAGTTTAGAAATTCGCCGCGAATTGAGTGCGGCCATTGCCGAGCGCTACCGGCTGTCAATGAAAAGTGAAAAGTTGATCCAAAGTTCTTTAAGTGAAAAACTAAAATCACCCCGCCACAGGTCGAGCGGAGGCGGGAAATCAAGGATCAAGTTTCATCAATGCTCCAGGTGTGGATCATTGTGGGGGCGCTCGCCGCCCCCCACACCCCCAGGCACGGGTACCCTCCTATTCTATTGGCATTTATTGAGAAGACTGCGAGTGATGAGGCGCATTTTTCTTCGGTAACATTTCTGGCTGAGGCAACACGGAGGGTAAGGTAATTGACGTTGAGCACCAGAGCCATTTTCAGCAACGCTTTTAGATTCTGGTAACCACGCCACTAGCGTTTATAGCCACGTCGGGCCGCGGCGCCGCGGAGCCAAGCGACCTTTGTCTGTTTTAGGGGACAATGCGAAAAGAGAATGGGTTGCTGAGCAATTCTCGGGAGCTGGCGCTACCTGAGAAATCAAAGAGTTGACCGTGGGAGCAGTTGACGCGATTCGTTGGTGGAAAGATTGACAACAAAAATCTTTGAGACCGTCTCAAGATTTGTGTCAGCTATTTGAGTTGAGACAACAACATAGGCCGACCAACTTGGCATCCGGACTTATCTTCACTTCGGAAATTTTCTCGATACCCATCACGTCGACGAAAACCTACGATCGCGTTACAGAATCAGCCCACGCGAGGCTGTTACCAGCAAGCATCATTGCGCGGTCAATGAATTAACAAATCAAGCTGCGATGTAGTTTTCTGGTCATGTCTGAAGAAAGGATCAAGCGACTCTATTTAGACTCGGCAGTTTTGATAGGTGTCACTGCTAATCCTATGGGGACCTCAATTCCACCTTGCCTGGCATTAACGCTGATCAGAGCGACCGGATAGCGATCCGAAGAAGGTTTCTTCACAAGCCAAACATTTGCTGTCGTCGTCCATGCGTCCCCGACCTTGCGCACGCGCGTAGAATCCGCTACAGACACATTGCCCAGTGAGAGATCAGCAACAATATCGATTAGATCAATCGTGATCCCTTTAGTAGGAACTCGACTCGCATCAATCACCAGCCGCCAACTCCCAGCCTTCGGGTTCAATTCACGCAGGCGCGTCAGGTTTCCTTGATTTAAGACAGCGATGACGGGAAGGCATCTTTTGCCTGTGCAGTCGAATAGGTAAAAATCGATATCGTTCCGATCTTGCGAATTGCTCATAGTCTCAACAGTCAGCAGAGGTGATCCTTCTGGTACTTGTATGTCGAATATTTTCTGTTCGTGTGATTTGAGTTGAAGTTGGGTTGTTCGCGCCGCACCGATTGCCATTGGTGCGAGTCCACCTGTGAATGAACCAAACTTGTTCCGAGCACTTACGGCGATGGCTTGAGCAGAACCCTCAGCGAGTGTCAGTGATGAAGGCGAGTCAATAGCTACGCCAAGAAGTGTCACATCAAACCTATAAGGGACACGAGGTGTAAAATCGCCGGGTGAGGTCTGCCATGCGATATCAAGATCATCAGCATCATTTGGCTCGACCTGGGCCAGTGCTGTCCAGGTGCCCGCGCGTGGCAGACTCATGATGCGGGAACGTGAAGCCGGTCCGTAGCTATCGAAAC
>DATFRK010000662.1:0-3404 GCA_035263325.1 Pyrinomonadaceae bacterium
GGTCTCGCGTTCGCTCACTGACACGTGGTGCAAGCCGAGGACAGGCAAGATGTCTTGCCGGAGAAAACGACCAAATTCCCCTTCGCCACCAATGATCAAAACATTCGTTAGTCCTCTTTTATCCACGTGATCAGGATAACAAATGTTTTCGCAGCCCTGAAAAACTAGTCTGGACGAACCGCAACACCTTGGGTATAAGTCAGTAACTTATGCGCATCACTGAAATCTCGGCCTTTCGGGTTGAACTGCCGCTGCATGAGGGCAGCTATAAGTGGTCAGGCGGCAACAGTGTTTCAATTTTCGACTCCACAGTTGTCGCGATCAAGACTGACGCCGGCCTTACTGGCTATGGTGAGATCTGTCCGCTGGGGGCAGCATACTTGCCAGCCTACGCCGCCGGTGCTCGGACCGGAATCGCCGAACTAGCTCCACATCTAATCGGCCTGGATCCAACCCAACTCGGTGTAATCAATCAACGGATGGACCAAGCGATGCGGGGCCATCCCTATGTCAAATCAGCGCTCGACATGGCCTGCTGGGATCTGCTCGGGCAGGGTAGCGGCCAGTCGATCGCCACCCTTATGGGCGGATACTACGACGTAGATTTCGCGCTTTACCGGGCAATCTCACAGGATACGCCAAATGCGATGGCCGCCAGCATTGATCACTATCGAGGAGAGGGCTATACAAAATTTCAATTGAAGGTGGGCGGCGATCCGGATACGGACATCGAGCGTATTAAGTCCTGTTCCGGTCGACTCCAGCCGGGTGACGTGTTAATCGCTGACGCAAACACCGGTTGGAAACAACACGAGGCGTTACGCGTGGCACATGCGGTCGCTGAAGTGGATGTTTATCTTGAACAACCATGTATGAGTTATGAAGAATGCCTGACGGTACGGCGTCACACGAACCGACCCTTCGTGTTGGATGAAGTGATTGATGGTTTGTCGATGGTATTGCGTACCGTCGCCGATCACGCGGCGGATGTCATCAACTTGAAGATTTCGAAAGTGGGTGGTCTGACAAAGGCTCGTCAGATTCGTGATCTGTGCGTGGCGTCGGGTATTGCGCTGACAATTGAAGATACCTGGGGTAGCGATATTGTCACTGCAGCCATTGCCGCATTGGCCCACAGCACTCCGCCCGACTTTCTTTTCTCAGCGACGGATTTCAATAGCTACGTCACGGTGAGTACTGCTGACGGGGCGCCGCAGCGCGATAATGGTCGCTTGGCGGCTTCGACCGCACCAGGTTTGGGAATCAGACCCAGAATGGAGGTGTTGGGTCAGCCGGTTTTTGTTGTGAAGGGCTAATGTTCGAACTTAGTGTGGTCTTCATCAATAGAACAAGTTGGGAAGGGGGCGCGCTAGTTGACGCAGTGGTGACTTGAGTTTGAAATCGCTTGCCCCTTCCCGACTGCGCAATTTTGAGAATGTTGAATCTATCGTGCGGATTCCCTTGAAGACTTGTCCAATTTTCGTGATTTTGTGAGTTTGAAAGAGAATGAAAACCAATCCCACACTGAAAGAAAACCGATCTTCCGCCTACCCAGGGTTAGTGAAGCTGGCCGAGAGATTTTGGCGGTGGCGCGCTCAGCACATGCCGATTTCCTATGACGATATTCCTCGGCTGGACCGGCTACCCGGTTGGTTTCCCGATTGGAGTGCAACAGCAATTGCCGGACGGCGCCAGGACCTGGCCAACTTTTTCGCAGAGTGGGAAAGTATCGATCCTGGCAAATGGACCATTGAGCAGCAAGTGGACTACCGCTTGATTGGTTCTGCCCTGGCCCGCGTTCGTTGGGAGTTGGACATCACGCGCAGTCAGGAAGTCAATCCAGATTTCTACGTGCATCAGACACTCGGAGCGGTCTTTCTCTTACTCCTTAATCCCGGACCCTTCGACGAGGCGCGTTGCGCGGAGATCCTGACGAGGCTGCAAAGTATTCCGACAACGGTGCAAAGCGCCAAACAGAATCTGGCTCGTTCGGCAATCAGACCATTTGCCGTGGCAGCGATCGAGAAACTCACCAACGTCTCCGATTGTCTCACCCGGGTTGCGGCGGAGTTGCAACCATTATTTGATGCGAAGAGTGCAGCCGAGCTTGGGCCACTTACTCAAGCCGCCATTCAAGCCCTCGAATCTTTTCGCGAATGGTTGAAAGCCCTACCGCAGATGACTGAGGAGACCGCAGTCGGTCGCGAAGCCTACTGTTTCTTTCTCAAGAATGTGGCGTTTATGCCGTTCACGCCGGAACAACTGCTCGACGCCAGTAAACAGGAGTGGGAACGCTCAGTTGCTTTCGAAGTATTTGAGCTCGTGAGAAATGTGGGTCTGCCGCAGTTGCCAATCTTTGCCAACCAGGACGAACAGATTAAACGGGAAGCACAACTGGAAAGCCAAGTGAGAGACTTCCTGGAAGCTAAGAACATCTTGAGCGTGCCTGATTGGGTCAAGCACTATCACAATCTTCCTCTGCCTGCTTACCTGGCGCCGCTTTCGTTCATGGGCGTTACAGACGATCTCACTTCGGCCTCCAGACTGGATGAAGATGGCATTAGTTACATCAAAGCGCCAGCCCCGGATCTTGAGTACTTTGCCCTTTCCATAGCGCGTGATCCGCGACCGCTCATCGTGCATGAAGGTGTACCCGGACACTATCTGCAGCTCGTGCTTTCCTGGGCCCACGAGAATCCGATCCGTCGTCAGTATTACGACTCGGGAGCGAACGAGGGCATCGGCTTCTACGCGGAAGAGTTGATGTTGCAGTTTGGGCTCTTTGACGACAGTCCTCACACCCGTGAGGTCATGTATTCCTTCATGAAGTTACGGGCGCTGCGGGTTGAGGTAGACGTGAAACTTGCGTTGGGAATTTTCAGCATCGATCAAGCGGCTGCTTACTTGCAACAGGTCGCTGACCTTGATGAAGCAACGGCGCGCCAGGAAGCAACTTTTTTTGCGTCAGCTCCCGGTCAGGCGATCACTTATCAAATTGGCAAACTACAAATTGTAAAATTTCTGGCGGATGCCAAACGAGTTCAGGGTGAGGCGTTTAATTTGCGAGCCTTTCACGATTACGTCTGGAAGAATGGCAACGTGCCGATTGCCTTACAACGCTGGGAGTACCTGGGCCTCGCCGATGAAATGAAAATTCTTACTCACTGAACGGTGCGCAAGCTGTGGATTACTTCAGCTCCGCGACCCAAATGTTGCCGGTAGTTTCAGCGTACTCATACGCAATCTGATTCCCCAGGGGAGACCATGCTGGATAACGAACGAACGCGTTTACCTTTGTATAGTTGGTGAGCTTCTTTTGCTCCTTAGTGGAACGCGAGACCCACCAGATGTTCCACAATCCATCACGGAAACCGGCAAAAACAAGTTTGTCGCCGTCGGGGGAA
>DATFRK010000663.1:0-3138 GCA_035263325.1 Pyrinomonadaceae bacterium
ACGAGACCTCCAGGTCCTGGACCGGGACCATGCGGACCAGAAACTGTCCCCTGTCCCACCTTGATGCCGGTCTTGACCTTGAGACCACGCGCAACCGTTTGGTTGTGTTGCAGCTCGCCGTCCCTGGACCCGACCTTGACGCCGGTCTTAACCTTCAGGCCGCGCGTCATCGTCTGGTTGTGTTGCATTTGCACACCACCAGCTTTGACATTGGTCTTGACCTTCAGACCTCGTGCCACTGTCTGATTGTGTTGCAAACTTATTCCGCCAGCCTTGACGTTCGTTTTGATTTTCACGGCTGTATTTCCTTTCTATGAAATTGGTGTTGATTGCTAGGCTTCAGGTAAAGACATTACCAGTGCCTTTAGGTCAGTTGTTCTTTAGCCACGGATAATCGGCGAGTCACTAGGTCCCGCCTTGATGCCGGTCTTGACCTTCAGCCCACGCGCCATTGTCTGGTTATGTTGCTGTTCCATGATGCCAGCTTTGACGTTCGTCTTGACCTTCAACCCGCGCGCCATCGTCTGGTTGTGTTGCAAAGTTACTCCGCCCGCCTTGACATGTGTTTTGATTTTCATAGCTGTATTTCCTTTCTTTGAGGTTAAGGCGGCGAGGACCGCCACCTATGCGATTCCGGCGATTGTGAACTCTGATTCCGCATCCCAACCGGCTCGTGTTCACTTTTCTACCAGCTGATAGGTCGATGACAGTGTTTCGCGCCGACTAAGATATCGCCATTGGTGGCTCCGGCCTTGACGTTAGTTTTGATTTTCATGGATTTATTTCCTTTCTTTTGAATTTGTAGCTGATAGCGGCGAGCGTCGCCGCCTACCTATACAGGCGAAAAAGGAATGCGAAATTACTGGCCGAGTGAATATTTGTCTCCTTGCGGTGGCGCGGCGTGACAAAGTGAATTCAATCAGATTCTGACTTGGCCGATGCTTGCGCTTGGCCTAGACTGCGCCCGAGGCGACTGAATCTTCCCGTCATGCTATGATACTCCCCAAATTTCGGTTCATCCGCAATTTTGGTGATCATTATTGAGCCAAGATGTTGAGCGAGGAGGCGTTTAGCGCTTTCTGGCCAGAAGCGCCTCATCTCACGACTTGGAAAGTTAATTGTATTTTGACCGTTTTAGGCGCGTACCCCCGTTCAGGCAGGCATCAATACCTGCAAGACTTGGTCTAATGTGCGCCGTTGGGCAAATAGTCCTTGAGCAAATTGAAGCACTCCCGCTAAAGCTTCGCGCGAGATCGTGTAGACCTTCTGACCAACGGTCGCCTTTTCATCGGCAAACTCAAATCGCTCAGATTTCCCGCCACTACAAGCCACCCGTTGGACTAACGACTGCGCTACGCAACTCAAGCGGAAGTGGCGTTTGACCGCTTCCTCCTTGCGCACCTGGGCCGATTCAAACCCGGCGACATGTTTGCTGAACTCGTGAAAGATTTCGGCTGGCCAGCGATAGTTCCACGTCTCGATCACGCGTCCACTCTCCCAATGCAATGCATCACTCAACAAGCAGCGGGGCGCATCGCTCAAGTCTTCTTTCTCGTGCACGATCGCTATACGTTTGCGACCATGCCTCTTCAATCTCACAACTTTCGTGAACGCCCAATACTTCCGCTCTTTGCCATTGCGCCCTTTGACCTTGATCGGACGAAAGCTCTCCGGATGTCGCGTCCGCAACTCATCATCCACCTCATCCGCTCGACGCCAGCGCCCTTCCCAATTGATATGTCGCGAGCATTCGATCTCACTCACCCAATGTTTGCCACGCCCTTCAATCAGGCGCGTCAACACCAGCGTCAACACTCCGTTGTCAAATGCGTAGTTGGCTTCCTGGAAATGGCCCTCGTCCTCGATCTGTCGGACGATCTCCACCGCCATCTCCGTCCGCTTGCGGTAAGCCAATCGGTTGCGCTGATAGGAGAGCAACTCCACGATCCGCTTTTGCAATTCTTCTATCTGCGTGTAAGCCTCTTGCCTGGTCATCACCAGATATTCCATTTCCGCTTCCGCAAAGTCCGGCGGCTGGACTTCCACTGCCAAACCGTCCACCAACTCCCGATTCGACACCACCGCCGTCACTACCGTCTGGAACATACTCTCCCGGCGATTGACATAGTCATATGATTCTTTGACTCCATAGATCTGCGGCCCGCGTTCGTGATGCGCTTGCGTCCAATCCAGGCTGATCACTTCGCGGCCGCGACTGCGGTGAGTGACAGCCACTTCCCGGTGATGCGCCTTCATCAACTCAGCGCTCGACCACCCGGCCTCAAAGACCGCTGCGTGCATCGCCCGACGAGAAACCTCTTCCCATTCCGGCCAGACCTGTAGGGCATAGATCCCTTGCAAAGTTTTGTTCTCGCTCAGCACGAGCCCGCTCACATATCGGCTGACGTGGTCGAAGCCCTCATCTCGGCAGAAGACTTCGCGGTACTTCTTCATTCCAGCGGCGATGGTCGGTGGCGCTCCTACCAGGGGAATCATTCAGGGTTATTCCTTCTCTTCTCACGATTGCTTGCTGGGCCAGACTCGCTATCTTGTCCTCTCATTGGTTAACTTCCGTACCCGTCAAAGACTTGGTAAATTAACTGAAGGGTAGACCGATTTTGCACCGAAGGATAGAAATTTGCACTGAAGGGTGGAACGAGACACTTCGATGCCTGGAAAAATCGCTTCTCATCAAGTATGTTTTTCACTGAATATGTAAATGGTGTTCCTCATTGAGAGCGAGACCTTCCGTTGGAATGCTGAAGACAGACGCACCTGAAGTAAGATGGAGCAGACAGTGCCCCGGAGTTTCGATTAAATTACATACCAATCGCAGAGGTCACAAAACGAGATGAAACTAAATATCCTGCGTCGGCTGCTTCGTTCTCTTGGCATTATTAGTTCTATCAGCCAGCCGGTGGCAAAGGCCGGGACGCTGATCATAGCTCTGTTTGTGCTGCAGCCGCTGGTGGTTGGGCAACGGCGGTCTCGTCCTCTCGCGCAGCAATCGGCAACCGCCGACTTCAGCGCACAGGTGGATCGCGCCGTCGTCGAGGAGCTGAAGAAACAGCAGATGCCAGCGGTCACCGTTGCCATCGCAAAGGACGGTCGCATCATTTATTCAAAGGCCTTCGGTAT
>DATFRK010000664.1:0-3796 GCA_035263325.1 Pyrinomonadaceae bacterium
GGGAATTGCGAGAACGAGTCCCCAACGTGAATCTCAATGGCGCAAGGCCATGGCATCCTCAGGCGGGGGTTGGATAGAGTTCTAGTAGCAGCAAGCGTGAAAGACCATGGCGCAAGGCCATGGCATTAACCAAGACCCAGGACCAAAGACCAAAGACCGAGTCATGAAACTCCGTATGCCCGAGATGCCATCTGCGACACTACTGGCGGCACTCGAGTCGTACAACTTGCTGCCAGCCATTGTATTCATGCCGACTCGCCGGCGTTGTGATCAGGCCGCATCGGAAGTCGCTTACACCCGCGGTAATCGAAATGAACGTCGCGTCGAGTTGCGTCGTGACTTCATGCGCACCTTCGTCGAAACACATCGCGAGGTCAGGAATCATCGTCATTGGGACACGATCATTCGTGGCGGGGTGGCATCGCATCACGCCGGCCATATTCCAGCGTGGAAGTTGGTGATCGAAAAATTGATGAGCGCCGGCTTGCTCGATGCAATATTCGCAACGGCAACAGTGGCCGCAGGGGTCGACTTCCCCGCGCGAACGGTAGTGCTGACCGGCGCCGATGCCCGAACCAGTAATGGCTGGCGACCGTTAAGTGCGTCCGAACTGCAACAGATGACCGGTCGTGCTGGACGCCGGAGCAGAGACAAGGTCGGGTTTGTGGTGGCTGCGCCCGGACTTCACCAGGACCCGGAACGCATCGCGCAGCTGCTGAAAGCCGCGCCGGATCCCCTCATTAGTCAATTTCGCGCGACCTACACCACGCTCCTCAACTTGCTTGATGCCTATGGAAGTTTTGCTGGTGTGCGCGAGATTGCGGAAAGAAGTTTTGCGCATCGTGGCGCGGCGCACCAGATTACTCTCCTCGAAAAAGCCACTGCGGAGGCGGAACAGAGAATCGAGTCGCAGTTGAAAGAATCAGGTTGTAATCAATCTGTGCGCGACGTGATCGGGCTAGAGCGACTCGTGAGTGCGCGGGCCAGGCTCCAGGAAGCGAAACCGCAAACACGTGCCGAAGTACTGCGGCAGTGGTTGCAAGACGTAGTCAAGCCAGGACGCGTGGTGGGGATCGGGCGGAGCGGCAAACGTCTAGTGATGATTACCACGCCGCAGGATGGTGGCGCAGTGCGTGGTGTGCGAGAAGACGGTAGCCCGGCTAGTTTCCCGGTCGAGCGAATTGGTCGCGTCTATGCCCCGGTCTACCGCTTGCGCGACGAGGAAATTGAGATGGCTTTTGACGAGATCAAGGAACGGGGGAAAGAACTAATAATTCCTGAGCCGAGGTTGCGTGACGTGTCGGGCGACGACAGCGAAGCGTTGAATGTTCTGGAAAACGCAATTGAGAGTCTCTGGCAATCCGGTGGGAGCAACGAGGAAAAGACCCGCTGCAAAGAATTACTATGGCAACTTTATGAGACGGCCGCAGACTTTGAACGAGCCAACCGGGGTATCGCGCATTTTCGTGACGAAGTTTGGCAACCGTTTGAACAACGGGCCAGGGTCCTCGCGGTCTTTGGTTACCTGGATTATGAAGCGCAGAAGGTCACTGAACGAGGGCGATGGTTGGCCGACTTACATATCGATCGCCCATTGCTGGTAGGTGAGGCTTTGGAGAATGGGTTGTTCAATGAGCTCGAGCGCAAACAATTTGCGGGAATCGTGGCCGCGCTGACTGCTGATGAAGATCGTGACTACGGTGAGTTGGAACTGGCAGATGAAGTGGTGACTTCGTTGACGCGTTTTGAAGAGATTGGCTTCAAAGTTTCCGCTGAGGAGTGGAAGCAAGGGGTCGAGCCGGCCCCCGATTTGAATTTTTCGGCGGCGGGAGCGGCTGTCTTGTGGGCAGATGGTGCTGATTGGTCCAGGGTGGTGCGGGAGACTCGGGCGGAAGAAGGCGATCTGTTTCGCATGCTTTCAAGAACAGGAGAAGCTCTCTTGCAGGTTGCAGGGCTACGTCGCAGTCATCCGCAGGCTGCGCACACTGCAGCGTCAGTGGCAGAGATAGTCTTGCGCGATCCCATCAGATAGTCCTTTTCTCTTCTGCGCAAACACTAGCAGGCTTACCGCAGATGGGTTAACTACGCTAAGATTGCGCAAATTTTTCGCTTTCAATATGCAAAATAGAAAGGACCTCCCATGTCTACTCCCGCTGCCCAGCAACCATCACCACAACTCTTTTTTCAAACCATTAATGCCTATCAACGCACCGAGGCATTAAAGGCTGCCATCGAACTCGAAATCTTCACCGCTATCGGTGAAGGAAACAGTACTGCCGCAGATATTGCCAAACGTTGCCAGGCGTCAGAACGTGGTACTCGTATCCTGTGCGACTTCCTGACCATCATGGGAATGCTAGTTAAAGATGGGACCAACTACAGCCTGACTTCCGACTCTGCCTTCTTTCTCGACAAACGCTCTCCGGCTTACCTGGGCGGCACTACGGAGTTCCTGGCCTCGCCAATGCTGACTGACGGCGCAAAGTACATGGCGCAGGCGGTGCGAAAAGGAGGCACTGCGATGCCGAACGACGGCACCGTCGGTCCAGACCACCCGGTCTGGGTGACGTTCGCCCGCGCGATGTCGCCGATGATGGCGATGCCTTCGCAACTTATTCCCAAGATCGTAGATCCACAGGCCAACCAGAAGCTCAAGGTGCTCGACATTGCTGCCGGTCATGGTCTCTTTGGCATCGCCTTCGCCAGGAACAATCCGCAAGCGGAGATTGTCGCGCTTGATTGGGCGGGCGTGTTGGCAGTGGCGAAAGAGAACGCGCAGGCCGCCGGGGTGGCTGATCGTTACCGCACGATCGAAGGAAGCGCTTTCGACGTCGAGTTTGGCGGTGGTTACGACATCGTGCTGCTAACAAATTTCCTGCACCACTTCGATCCCGCCACTTGTGAGAAGCTCGCCCGCAAAGTGCGTGACTCGCTCGTTGACGGTGGCCGTGCGGTAACTTTGGAATTCGTTCCTAACGACGATCGTATCACGCCGCCTGACGTCGCCACCTTCAGCATGATGATGTTGGTTGGGACTCCCGCTGGCGATGCTTACACCTTTGCGGAATTAGAAAAGATATTTAGTAACGCTGGCTTTCAGCGAAGCACGATCCATCCGCTGCCGCCCGCTTTGCAGCAGGTGATAGTTTCTGAGAAGTAGTCAGGAAATCGAGTCTTGAAGAAGAGGAGATACCACGCGGCTTCAGCCGCGTGGTACTTCAATTTCTACCTAGATTGCGTGCCCTTCAAAGGCGAAAGAGACCACCGCCTTCAGGCGCGTGGTACTTCAATTTCAACCTAACGGCCGCACACAAAGGCAGAGATTGAAACTCCACCCGGCTGAAGTCGGTGGTCTCTGAAATGTGCAGCGCACTTGGTCTAGGCTGAAATTGAAGTACCACGCGGCTGAAGCCGGTGGTATCTTGCCCGCTCCACCCTTTTAGCGCGCGGAGAATCTACACTCTTAGCGCCGGGGACGATCTACCGAACCACAACAGCGTGAAAGGCTAAACTATGCGCCCTGTCGTCCTGTTGCTGCTCTCATTAATAATTATGCTCTCATCACCGCAAACCAGAACAACCCCAACCCAACCCGAGACAATCTACCTGCTGAAACCGGCCCACGTCTTTGATGGTGAAGCAGCTCAACTTCATGACGACTGGGTAGTGCTGGTGCGAGGCGAGAAGATTGAAGCCGCTGGACCGGCTAGCACAGTCAAAGCGCCGGCAGAGGCGAAAGTGATCGATCTGCCAGGTCTCACCTTGTTGCCGGGACTCATCGAAGCCCATTCCCACG
>DATFRK010000665.1:0-4515 GCA_035263325.1 Pyrinomonadaceae bacterium
CGCAATCGCCAGTCGTGGCGTTGAAAGTGTGACTAGCTCCAAACTGGTGGCCCATCTCATGGGCAGTGCTGTAGTAGGCATATAAGTTAGCGGGGTTAATGCTGCGAGTGATGCTTACGCCTCGTCCTTTGAGTACGCTGCGGCAAACAGAACCGATTGCGGCCACACCGCGCCAGGAAAAAGACCCTCCGGCAAGCGTTCGGCCGTCGAAAACATGCCCGATATCGTAATTCGCATCGCCGATTACGGCATCAAGCTTGGTTTGATTCTCATTGAACATCGCGTTTTGGTTGTCGCTGGTGTACCCGTCGGTGGCGGTGTCGGTAAAAATTATCGAGTCTTCATTGGCAACCAGGACGAGACGGATTGCTACTTCTCGTTCATAAATGGCATCAACCAGATTGATGGTGGTGGTAATCGCCGCCAATCCACCGGGTACGGTGCCGCCGCCATAGGTTGCGGTGTACTCCGCCGTGGCGGCGACTGCTAAACGATATGATCGGAGTGCCGAACCGGAAACCGCACTCGGCCGCATGCTGAGGTCCAGTTTCGGACCCTCACCTGAGTCTTGTGTATCACACTCGCCTGAACCTTTCGGCATCTCGCTCTGAAAGTAGGCGATGTAGTTTGCACCATGTCCCTGCGTTTCAGGTTCGATAAGAATCGTACCGCGAGTTGAAAGAATGATGGCGTGAAATCCTTGGGGCGTCCAATCAAAGCGGGTGATGGCAGTGGGATCGTCGATTCCCTGCCCCCGATAGGTCTTTATTTCGGGATAGCGTTGGGCCAGCGCTTCCTCCATGATCGACGATTCCTGGAAATCAAAGTTCATGAAAGACCCATCCGGCACAGGCAGACTCAGCGTCACCTTGTTTGCTGCCGTTTCGCTGGATTCTTTCGGAGCCTGGAGCAGTTTTGCTTCGAGCACTTCCAGGTTAAGCGTCAAAGGGCGAAAGTTGCGAGGGCCGCCCTTTTCGTTTTGTCGGATGGTGGCGGCTTCCTGTGGTTGGGCATCGCGCCACAATTCATTTTGTGGGTTGGTTTGATGAAAAGTGTCCAGCAGAGACTGCAAAAAGGTTCCGACGGGACGGTCTTTGGGGATTTCGTCTTTCCCACTGCTCAGTCGAATATTCTGCGTCGCTAATTCGTGAGTTGATTTGTTGCGAGAATCTGCAACCTGCGTTGAAGTTAAGAGCAGAAGGGTTAAGAGGAGGAATCCCAGTGACTGGAGGTAGAAGGATCTCATTGCTGATGGTCCCTTTCAACTGGTTGGTTGCATGCTACCGCGGGAGTTACCCGTACTGTCAAGATTTTGGGGAGAGTAATTTGATCCGGCGGAGATGAAGAAAGGTCCGCCTATTCAAGACGCCTCAACCTTAGGGCCCGCCCGTTGAAGTTCTTTGTTACTGTAACACAAGTCCCGATTACTACTTATGGGTTTGGCCCGAAGCGTAAGCGATATTCGGCGGAGTTCATGAAGCCATTAACCATAGTGCGTGAATCGTTCGGATTGGCGTTCAGGAAATTCAGCCACGCATTGTAGCCCGTCGGCTCGGGCGTGCGGCGCAAGTACCCATAATATTGCATCGCCACAAACGCCTGGTTAAATTCCAAGGTGAACACTTGGTCTGAATCGGCAATCGCCCGCAACACCTGCGCCCGTGTCAACGTTCCGCCTACACCATTCAACCGGTTCGTCAGATCCGTGTTGCTCAGCGTTACCTTGTTCGCACCATCAGGGTTCGCCGGGTCAGGCGTAGTGATCTGTGTCAGGCTGTAACGCCCCATCAAGGTCGACACATACGCCGCGTTAGCCAATGCATCGTAACCATTCATGAACTCCGTTCGCTGCACAAAGGCATTGGTAAAGTTACCCTTCTTCTGAAATACCTCGGCCGGCGTTTGTCCTGTCACTGCCCGCATATCAACCACGATCTCTGTATAAAGTGGCAGCCGGTTGAACGCCAATTTGTAGAAGCGATAGACGAAATATCCCTTTAGCTGGAATTCCGGCGACCCAAAGAACGCGCCCGACACCGTCACCCGATCACAAGCCGGGTTGTTATTTACGTCCGAACAGTTGTTGAGCACTGCCGTCCATGGTTCACCCACCTCCGGCTCCCGCGAGAGAAAGTCGAGATACTGTTGCCGCACAAAGAATGGGGTAGTGAAGATCGGGTTTGGACCAGTTACCGTTTCGTTGTCGTTAATGGTAACGGTAGCTGTTGCCGGTGTTCCCAGGGTCGCTCCCACTGGATTACTCAAGACGACTGAGAAGGTCTCATCTCCTTCTGCCAGGGAGTCGTTGATGATGGGAACCGAAAAGGTCTTCGACGTTTCTCCCGCGCCGAAAGACAAAGTGTCCACACTCGTGGCAAAGTCGCAACGCGCATAAGCGGAATGCTGGTTGTTGACGGTATCGCTACAACCAACTGTGAAGTCATCGGTGTCAGCAGTACTGTAGCTCACGCTTGCCGGTACTGAGGTATTGCCACTACGCGTCACTGTTACCGTCACGTTACTGCCGGCTTCACTGACGTTGTAGTTCGCTGCGCTGAACTGAAAGATCGCGGGCGTAAACGTGATGGTCTGCGCGTTGGTGAGATCTATTGGACCAAACTCTGAAGTGTGGGAGTCTTCTATGTAGGCGTCCGGTTCACCCGCAGAAATTCCGACTACAGGGGCCACGTTAGTATTTACCGGGGCCGACTGCCCTGCCCCGTAACGCATCACGATAGTACCGTCGCGACGGAGCTCTATCTCAAAGTTCACCGGAAACTCTTGCGCCGGCGTTCCGTCGCCAAACGTAACCGCCTGCCAACGGAAGACTACGCGATTCGCGTCCGTCACCATGAAGACGTTCCCGCCACGATCGGTGCGCAGGTGATCCCAGAGGCCGGCAATTTGCGCGAGTCGTTGCAAACCCAGGGTGGAGCTCACGCTGTCGAAACCTTGCACTTGCGGTGGCGTTCCGGGGATTACTAGTTGCGGAATCTTCGAAAAGAAAAGTGAGCCGTTGCTCGAAACAGTAACCGTAGTTCTGTTTGTGCCAAAGTAAGGAAACTGAAATGGTAAGGCGACATTTTCTTTGAATGTGTTATCGCCCACAACACCCAAAGGTGTCCCACCTGTCGTCAGCGCTGCGGCCGGACTCAGGGTCTGAACGTAAGGATCAAGTAACCCGTTGTTAGGCACGTTCACAGAAAGTGTGGCCGCGCTCGAATTACCAGCATTGTCGATCGTTTGCAGTTGGAGGCTACCCGCGGCGCCCCGATAAGGTAGCTG
The DNA here is from genome assembly GCA_035263325.1 of Pyrinomonadaceae bacterium. Lineage (GTDB taxonomy): Bacteria > Acidobacteriota > Blastocatellia > Pyrinomonadales > Pyrinomonadaceae > PSRF01. Next base: position 3,286 of record DATFRK010000665.1, read on the forward strand.
CAGCACGGTTGTTTGGACAGTTCCGGCGGTCGCTGGAATCGCCGTGGTAGGCAGGAACCATTGTCGGGCAGTGGCGTTAGAGGTAAACAGGAAATCATAGTCCGCGGCCGTACCGCTGTTGCCATCATCACCAGGCGCTGTCCACTGCAGCGTCACAGTGCGTCCATTGGAGGCGATGATCTGAAGATTGGTTGCGGGAGCAGGCGCCGTCGTGTCGTTCTCGTTGATGGTGCTGATGACAGAGGCAAGGTTAAGACGCTTGCCCGTGCGCGTCTTGCCATTGAGTGAGGGAAGGTTCTCGCCGGAATACAGCAGCGTATTTCGCAATTGCTGCAGAGTTGCCCCGGGCGCGGCAGCAAGGGCCAAGGCTGCTCCTCCGGAAACTGCGGCGGCAGCCATCGAGGTACCATCCAGGGGGGCGTATTTCGCGAGGTTGTTGACTATCGTACCTGGTCCATTGAAGAAGTCTGGGACCGTACTCAAGATTCCCCGTCCGGGTGCGGCGATATGAACCGTGCGAGCACCATAATTTGAAAAGATGGCCAATTGCCCGAAGCGATCAGTTGCAGCGACGGAGATGATGTTTGCCAGACCGTAATCAGCTGGAAATTGCGGATAGTTAAAGGTGTCGACTGAATTGTTTCCGGCGTCAGTGACAAAAAGGATGCCGGCGCCGTTCATTGCCTGGATGGCATTAAATACCGAGTTTGAAAATTCTGGTCCACCGTACGAGTTATTGGTAACGCGAACATTGATCCCGCTTTGCTTCAACAAGCGAACATAGGTAAGTCCCGAAACGATGTCCGACGTCTTGGCGCCGTCAGGTCCAGCAACCTTGACGGACATGATCTTAACCTGCCAGTTGATGCCCGCTATTCCCTTTGTATTGTTGCCACGCGCCCCGATGATCCCGGCTACGTGAGTTGCGTGGTCGTCGCCGACCTCTCCATCGAAGACGGTCTTATCCTTATGCACAAAATCCCAGCCATTGAAATCATCGGTAAATGTATTGTGATCATCATCGATACCATTGTCTGGAATCTCACCGGGGTTCTGCCAGATGTTAGGCATCAAGTCGGGGTGGTTGATATCAATACCACCATCGAGCACGGCCACCACTACATTGCTACTACCCTGGGTTGTGTTCCAGGCAAGTTCAGCATCGATATCCTCACCGACAGTTCCTGTCTGCTGACACGAATTAGTATCGGGACAACCAACGTCGTTGTT
>DATFRK010000666.1:0-6877 GCA_035263325.1 Pyrinomonadaceae bacterium
GATGATTCCTCGGGGTGAAGTGGGACTAATCCTGGCAGGCATCGGTCTAACCTTGTCCTTACCAAATCATCAGGGAGTCAATGAACCGGTCGTCGGCAACGTGACTTTCGGCGCTGTCGTCCTGATGGTGATTGCGTCGACCTTGATAACGCCGCCACTGCTGAAATGGGCTCTAAACCGGAAGCCAACGATGGAGCCAGAGGGCAGCACGCCGGAGTTATTGAGCGAAGGGGCGGATTGAAAATCGATAATTAACAAACAACTAAGGAGATCAATAAGATGAAGAAGATTGAAGCAATTATTCGACCCCATCTCTTGGACGCGGTGCGAAATGCTCTACAGGAGGTTGGCGTGGCCGGCCTGACCATCAGTGAAGTGCAGGGCTATGGCCGCCAGAAGGGCCACACGGAAACTTACCGCGGGACTGAGTACCAAATTGAGTTCATACCAAAAATAAAAATTGAAGTAGTAGTAGCTGAGGATATAGAAGACAACGTGGTGGACGCGATCATTAAGACGGCACGTACGGAAAAGTTTGGCGATGGCAAGATTTTCATCACGCCATTGCTTGATGTCATCCGCATTAGGACTGGAGAACGAGGTGAGGCGGCGTTGTGAGATCGAGCTGAAGCTGCGACGAGTGGTGTTCAGTTGCGGCGACTCGTCGCCGCTACAGGATCGCACTTGCTTCTGAAGATGCTTGATTCCAAGGCGGCAACGAGTCGCCGCATTCCAAAATTACTGGGTCAGGGCGCAGTTGCTTCGCTGAGTAAAACTCTCGGTGGCTTCTCCGCCGTGACGCTAGGGTGCCCTTTACCATTCGCCAGCACTTCCAGCATTGCGTTTTCCAGATTTCGCATTGCCTCTTCCGACAGTCTCATTCCCTTTGCGTCTGTGACATAGAAGACGTCAAAGGCGTCGCTCTTTTCAGTTGTGATCTTGGCGTACGCTATTTCCAATCCCAACGCCGTGGCCACACGGGCAATCTTATAAGCCAGTCCGACTTCATCCGAAGCACGCACTTCAACAATGGTCGCTGCCTGGGCGGCCTTGTTATCGCACACAACATGCGCCAGTTTCTTATGTCGCGTATTCCTGGGTCTAAGCCGACGACGAGGCGCATGGTGAGTCTGCCACTTCTCCACCATCGCGGCGACGTCGCATTCTCCCTGGATTGCTAAACGCAACGCCCTTTCGATCTTCACCCACCTATTTTCTTCAATCCCGGCGTGCGTGGCCGCGTTGCGGAGGATGAAGACGTCGATCGCGATGCCGTCCTCGCGAGTGTTTATTTCCGCGCGAAGAATCTCGACGCCCTGAGTTGTAAGCGTGCCGGCGATGTCGGCAAAAAGGCCATGTCGATCGCGAGCGCAAATTGTTAGCTCCGTGACCGTCTTGCCATGCTGCAACCAGTGCAGGGTAACCACCTTTGACTCAAGGTCTTTGATCAGGCGTAAGTGCTGCGCCGTTACCTTAGCGGTAGCTGTGCGTAAGTAACGATCAGGTAGTAAGGCCAGGTGCCGCTCCACCACGCTGCGCAAGAACTCACCGTCGAGCTCGGCCAGGAGATTCTCTTTCAACTCGACTAGTCGCTTGGGTCCCGGCGTTGCTGTTCCTGTCTTAACCAGGTGATCCCGTGAACGTTCATAAAGGTCCCAAAGCAAGTGGCCTTTCCAGTCACTCCAAACACCCGGACCAACACCATTCATGTCCGCGTAGCTCAAAAGCAGCAACATATTGAGCTGATCGAGTGTTTCCTGTTGCGCTGCAAAGTCGGCGGCGACGTGGGGCTCCGTTAGATCTCTGCGCTGCGAGATATGAGCCATGGTGATGTGGTGCGCTACCAACGACACGACTTTGGCTGCGTCGCGTTTGCTAAGTTGAAGTCGCCGGCAAATTTGCTCTGCGATCTTTACTCCCCGAGCAACGTGGCCTGGCCCCTGGCCCTTGCCGATGTCATGCAGTAGCAGTGAGAGATAGAGCAAGGCTGGATCATTCACCTCGTCAAAAACTGAGCGCAGGTCTGAGCGCCGACCATCCTCACTGTTGTTGAGTTCGTCGAGCGCCTCGACAACTTTCAAGGTATGTTCGTCGATCGTGTAGTGGTGATATAGGTCGTGCTGAATGAGGAGACTGATGCGGCCGAACTCGGGTAAATAGCGGCCCAGAAAACCAACTTGATGCATAAGTCTTAAGATCTGACCGACGCGACCGCGGCGGCGGAGCAGCCTCAAAAAGGCGTCAGAGGCGGCGGGCGAATTGCGAAACTTCTTATCGATTGAGCCCAGTCCCTTCCTAATCGCCTCGTGCAGACCATGTCCCAGGGAGACGTTCGCCGCCTGGGCCAGGGCGAATGCATCGAACATCAGCAGCGGATTTGCAGTGAACGTAGCGGGTTCACGGTCCAGCTGAAGTTTTCCATCGTCGATCGAAAAAGGTTCGTTAAGCGACACAGGGCGGTGCCAGTTGAACCAGCGGGATGAAAGTTTATCTTGTTCCGTCAGGCGGGTTGTAACCGAATCCGCGACCACATAGAGATCGAGGGCGCGCTTGTAGTAGTCGCGCATCAGTTTTTCTGAGGCCTCGAGTTGCGAATCGGAGGTGTAACCAAACGCGTGGGCTAACCCGGGCTGCAGATCTAACGAAATGCGATCTACCTTGCGACCGGCAAGGAGATGAGCCTGGTAACGAATTCGCAAGAGAAAGTCGTAGGCCCGTTCACTGGCGACATACTCCTCCCGCGATATCAAATTGCGCTCACACAATTCGCTCAGTGTCTTACAGCCGTGTTTTCCATAGGCTATCCAAAGAGTGCTGTGTAGGTCGCGGAGTCCTCCGGCGCTTTCCTTCACGTTGGGTTCTTGCAGGCACACTGCGGTACCAAATTTTGTGTACCGTTCGGCCCGTTCTTTTAGGGCGGCGTTAATGAAAGTAGTACTTCGTTTGCGGCGGTCCCGCTCGAGCGCGGCGGTTAGAACGGCGAACACATCCGCACTGCCAGCGAGCAAGCGAACGTTCGTCAACGCTGTCGCCAGGTGAACATCTGAATGACTCGCGGCGATACAGTCTTTGACGGTGCGAAAGCTGTGGCCGACTGTTAAGCCAGCGTCCCATAACAAGCGCAGGATGTTTTCGATTGCTCCCTGTACCTGGGTGGTGCGAAGACCGTTGTGGATAAACAAGAGATCGAGGTCCGAAAACGGTGCCAGTTCGCCGCGACCGTAGCCTCCGAGCGCAACCACAGCGAAGGCATTCCTGGCCTTCTCTGGCATCACGTCGGGCTTGGCAGACGGGGCTGCGTCGCGAAATGCATGCTGAACCACAACGTCGAGGACAAAGCAACGGGCCTCGGATATCCAGCGCCCGGCGGCGCCGCGTTTGAGGGCCATTCTCAGGCGTTCATCCTCAAGTTTTAAGAAGCGGCGCAAACGGTGAGCCGCTTTGGCCGGTTCAAAAGGATCGATTGCTGCGAGACGCACGCTGGCGTGCTCCTGCACCTTTTGCTGGTGCATTCGAGTAGTGTCGAGGGCTGTTTTTGATCTTGAGAGCGCCATGATTGCGGACTTAGCCAAGATCTTTAATCGTCGGCAAGACTTGTACCGCAGGACTGACTGGTGGCCTCATAATGCCACAACTTGTTCGTCCTGAGCCCGGAAAAGCGCAAGTTGCTTATCTGATCGTTTGGGGAAAGCCCGAATTGGTTCAATAACGAAGCAACAAGTTTGTTGGTGGCTCCCGCAGAATCATGCAAATTTGTAGTCCGACGGCCGGCCACTGGATTACAGATTCCGCAGATTTCCTTGCCCCAAGATCAGATCTTACATTTCAAAATCTGCGGCTCGGCAGATTATGTCCTGACTGTCACAATTACCTCGATAAACAGTGAAAATGATCACGGAATCGAGGCCGTGAATATAATTCCGCCCTCTCCCAAAACACCTAACAATCTGCCAACCAGGAGTTGCGGCTATGAAATATTCGGTCGCGGTTTTCTTCCTCGTAGTCTCCCTACTCGCCACAGTTACCTCAAGTCAAACGAAAGTTCAGAAAAAACGAAACACGTCTCCAGCCGTTAAGCAACGAGGTCCGCTCAAGATATGCCAAGGTGTTCCCTTGCCTGACGGTTATGTCATCGTAGCCTACGAAACCACGTCCGCCTGCCCACACGGTGCATATGTTCTGAAGCGACTCGACACTCCAACTTCAGCTCCGGCTGTCAATACTACGAAACCAACTAAGAAAGCGGCGCAATCCACAGCCACGGTGAAGGCCGTGACCCGTCCCCGGACGGTTCGGAAGGGGCAAGGGGATTCAGTTGTCAGTGAGTTAAACGCTACCGACGCTGTTCCGCTGAACCCGGCCGAGCCTCAGCTGATCGGAACGCCGACTGGTGGCCGAGTTGCTGCGCCTGCTGCCCCTGCATGGTCCAACAGCAGAGGGACAACAGACGGATCGCTGCCGGCAAAGGATCTCACTCCAACCAGCGGCAATAAGGTAAACGACAACTCGGGTGAGGAAGTGGGAGAGGGTGATGTGGTGCGAATCGACACCAACTTCGTCACTGTCCCAGTGAGTGTAGTAGATCGCCAGGGTCGTTTTGTGCCAAATCTTCGACGCGAAGACTTCCGTGTGTTTGACAATGGCGTCGAACAAAGAATCGCGTATTTCGAACCTACGGAGAAACCTTTCACCGTGGCACTGCTGCTCGACACCTCGGGATCTACGACTTTCCACCTGTCCGAGATCAAGGAAGCGGCGATCGCCTTTGCGAAGAAACTGAGGCCGCAGGATCGAGTTCTGGTGGTGACGTTTAATGAGCAGGTGTTGTTACTAACCGAGGCCACGAACGATTTGGATGTCGTTACTCACGTGATCCAACAGAATGCGAACACCGGGTTTTCCACGCGTCTTTACGACGCTATTGATCTCGTCATAAACGAGCGCCTCAATAAGATCAAAGGCCGCAAAGCAATCGTGCTCTTTACAGATGGCGTCGATACTTCCAGTTACCTGGCCACGTATCACAGCACGGTGCGGGAAGCGGAAGAATTGGATGCGCTAATTTATCCGATTCAGTACGACACCTCCGACTTCATCGCGGCAGCACAGCGCGCGGGAAGCATTACAGTGGTCACGAGCACGAGGAGCATCTGGCCTTATCCTGGAAGAAGCTCTTCACGAATAATCTACGGAACTACGGCCCCGGGGATGCCGTCACCCGGTTCCACTTTGGCCGACTACAAACGCGCCGACCGATATCTGAATGAACTGGCAGACAAGACCGGTGCGCGGCTTTACCAGGCCAACGATCGGAATCAGTTGAACAACGCCTTCTCGCAAATCGCTGAGGAACTGCGACGGCAGTACAGTCTTGGTTATTACCCGGAGACAAGCACGCAAGAGGGTGAACGTCGGACAATCAAGGTGCAGGTGGACCAATCTGACCTGGCAGTGAGAGCGCGGGCGAGTTATATCCAGAAGGTGCCGCCGCCAACGCACTAGCGATCCACAAAGGGAATGAGAGACCGCGTTTCGTCACAGTCTCTCATTCATTGAGTCTCGAATTAGAAGTTCAACTTCAGAGCGAATTGGAAGATGCGCGGGTCGAAGGACTCCGTGATCTGACCAAACGTCGCCGCGTTGATGTTCTGTGGCAACGACGTGCTGCTGATGAAGAAGTTTGTGTGATTGAAAACGTTGAATACCTCCATACGGAATTCGATGTTTACGTTCTCAGTGATTGGCGTCCGCTTGATCACGCCCATGTCGAGATTCCAGTAGCCTGGTCCGGTCACGGGAGTCAGTTGTAAAGAACCAACTGTGCCCGCGGCGGGATTGTGCAGGATGTTCAGGCGATTGGCGATGAAGTCGGGATCAAACATCAACGGTGCGCCGGTAGTGCGATCGAAGAAGAGTCCCGTGTGAGACTGCAGCTCGTCGAGGGTAAGCGTTGAGTCAACTGTGTTTTGCGCAGAACGACCGGTCCGGTTCAACGTGCCGCGCGCGGAAACGAAACTGATCGGGCGCCCGGATTGAGCCCGGAAAATTCCTGTCAATTTGAGTCCGCCTAACACAGTGCCCAGGAAGCCATTGCTGACCCAGCGTTGGCCGCGGCCAAACGGCAGTTCATAACCGGCGTTGGCCTTGAACACGTGGGTCAGGTCATTGTTGGCGCGTCGCTTTTCCACCACGTCACCAAGCGTCAAATCCAAGAGACCCTGGAAGTTTGTCTGCGAACCTTCGTAATCTGTTAACGACTTGCTGAAGGTGTAGTTCGCCTGGAAGTCGAAGCCGTTGATATAGCGACGGCGAATCTCAACTTGTAACGCGTTGTAGCTTGAATAAGCACCGTTGCCAACATAGTCGGCGACATACGTGCTCGGGTTCGGCAAGTACGGGTTGATTGACTGCGTCGAGCCGAAATTTTCGCCGCCAAAGCCGGTAAAGAAAAACGGCTTGTTGCTGATGTAGAAGTCCAGCGCTCGCGCTGGTTCGCCTTGTCTCACCGAGGTAAGAAAAGTTTGCTGATTCAATGCGAAAGCGCCAAACGAAGGCAGTAGCTGCAGTGGTTGGCGATTGGCACATTGGGCGGCAGTCGGATTTACGCGGCCACCGCAGTTGTTGAAGTTAAACATCGCCCGCTGGAAGTCCTGGAGGAACCCGTTGGCGAAGATGCGTTGTTGATTTATGTCGATCGCGCGGGTGAGCTTTGTGCCCCGGTTACCCACGTAACGCGCTTCCAACACAGTGTCTTTCAGGATTTCGTGTTGCACCCCGACGTTCCATTGCTGCACATAGGGAACACGCAGGTTTGGATCGAAAGAGAACAGCGCAAACGCAGGGTTCTGGCGGAAATTTTCAATTGACGTCTGCGGTA
>DATFRK010000667.1:0-2327 GCA_035263325.1 Pyrinomonadaceae bacterium
CAAGTACCTCTCTTTGATCACCAGTCTGTTATTCAGTGGATCGTCGTCAACCACCGGCAGCCCGTCAGCCCTGATAGAGGGAGTGGTGTCAGCATAAAAGTTGAGGTAGTCCTTGCTCAATTCCGCCAGTGATTGTGTCGAAAGGTCGTAACGCATCGAGTCAGCATCGGAACCTGTATAAACAGTAGTGACGTTGAGCGAGATGGTCCGACTACCTACATCATTGCGGTAGACCTCCAAAACGTCCGTCGCTCCTGAATCGCTCGCGGGAACAGGGATGTGCTCCAGGCTATCGTTGTTCTCGCGCAACACAAGCGCGCGGGCGAAGGGAGGATCGTAATACATCGCAAGACTGCCCCGTTGGTAGCTGGTCGTTGGATCGAGCCAATAGGTCTTGCCTTTGATCTTTGCGCAAACGATCACGTGGTCAAAGGCAAAGGGAGTGGGTTGCCAACTGTCGAGTGACTCACCCAGGCGACTGTTCACGAGCGCGGGCCACGATTCAATGCCCAACGTGGTCAGGATGGAACTCAGCAGCAACGACTTGTCTTTACAATCGCCGAAACGTCGAGCAAAAGTTTTATCCGGCAGAGTTGGTTGGTGGGAATAGCGTCCGAGTTCGATTCCCAGGTATCGCACTTCGTCCTGGACAAATCTGAGCGCGGCCGTCACCTGTTGTTCCGGAGAGTCGGAACTCTTCCGCCACTGCTCGATTTTGCCTTGCAGTTCCGGCGCGGTCAGCCGTGTCGGCCGGTACATGGGAAGGGCCCAATCAACTACTGCCTTCCAGGTCGCGAATTCACTCAAGCTTACTGAGGGATAAGGATCAAACGAGTCCGGTGTTTCGTCGTCCTCAATAATTGCGGGGACGTTGGTGCGATACCACAAGTACTCGGTGTTGGCGCCAATGCTTTGCTGGGTTGGTTGGGCTTCAGTATTTTGACTCTTGATCGCCAGCGCTCGCTTCGCGGGCCACAAGAGACGTAACGCTAGCTCTCGAATCGGGTGTTGCCCGGCGAGATAGAAACTGTCTGCGTAACGACCAGCCAGCACCGGGTTTTCCCCGGTAATCGTATAGGCAAACTCGATGGTGTCACCAACTCGTAGATCGTTGAGAAAGATCACGGCTTGCTGGCTACCATTGAAGAGTTGCTGGTCCAGTTCGTCTTCCTGCTGGATCAACTTTACCTCGCCAGGGCGCAAGGCATCGATCGTTTGGGTTCCCCGTTGCAGGCGCACGAAGTGAATCGTCAGTGTTTGATACGAAGGCTCAAAATAGATTCTGAGTTGGGATAGGTCATCCAAACCCGCCGGAGTTTCGACCTTATTTACCGAGTGATAAAAGCGCTCCACGCCCCGGTCGCCAACGTTGATCTGGCGGTCGTACAAGATCTGCGACGATCCGGTTTCCGCTGCTGATCCTTCGATGGTTTGCTTGAGCGCCGGTGTGAGAGGTTTTACCCAAGGCGCTGGTGGCTTAACGACAAAGCCAGTCTTGCAAAAGGCCGTAGCCTGGCCCAGCAATAAGAACACGCCGGCTGAAAGGATACAGATAATTGATTGGGAGCGACGGTAAAGCACCAAAACACCTGTCTGCTGAATCCGATGGGTATGTTGATCTGAAAACGGCCCGTGGCCTGGTGATGCAGCGGCCGCTAAGGTTAGGCAGGATAATACGTAGCCGTGGTGAAGGTCTAGTCTTCCTGATGTTCGTCGCCGTTGTACCGCAACACGGTCGATTCCTCATCGAGCACTGTTTCTAAATGCACCGGTCGGCCCCATAGTGTTTGCACGTGCTCGAGCGCTTTGCGGGCGTAGCGTAGATCGAGTTCAGTGCCCTCGTAACAGTGTTTCAGATAGAGTTCGCGGTTGCCGTTGTAGTCGCCGTCTTCGACTTGCAGGTACGGAAAACCGAAGTTGGTCATATTGGCGACTAGCTGGTCGCGAACCTTCTGCCAGCGTTTCTCAGTGATCGTCCACTCCTCTTCTTCAACCAGTTCAAACACAAACAGGTCGAGTTCTTCGCACAACTCTTCGGTCAAATAGTTGCGCAAGAACGAGACATCGTTCTCCAGTTCGCGCACTTCGAACATCTTCTCCAGGCCCTGGTTACCCGGGCGGCCGAATTTCTCGCGCTCCTCCTTTGACGGTTCATTCCAGCGACGTTCAATGTCTTCATAAATCTTGTAGCCGAGATAATAAGGATTGAGCTGACCTTTCTGCGGCGACACCACTCCCGAGTGGAGGTTCGCGAATTCAATGTGTTCGTTATCAGTCAGGTCCAGCTCACGCATGATGCGCGCATGCCAGATACTGGCCCAGCCTTC
>DATFRK010000668.1:0-6177 GCA_035263325.1 Pyrinomonadaceae bacterium
GACGCCGGTATCACTGACATCCTCATCGCGTATCCTTTGATTGGCTTGGGTAAAGCTGAGCGACTGGCGGCACTCGCAGATCGCATCGACATTACGGTCGCGCTGGATTCAGCAGACGTGGCGCAAGCTCTTTCAGCACAGTTGCATGCGAAAGGTGTAAGTATCGATGCACTGGTTGAGCTCGATGTTGGCTTTGGACGCTGCGGAGTAGGCAAGGCGCAAAGCGTCCTCAGGTTGGCCCAGGAGATTGCCGGTTTGCCGGGGTTGGATTTCCGTGGACTGATGTTTTTTCCGGGTCACTTTCAGGTGCCCGCTCAAGAACGCCTTCAGTTGTTGAGAAACACGAATGAGTTCTTGCATGAATCCCTGGGCCGGCTCGAACAAGCCGGCCTCCCTGCAACAACCGTGAGCGGCGGGTCGACTCCCACTGCGTTCGAAGGGCATCTGTTTCATGGCGTAAACGAAATCCGTCCGGGAATGTACATTTTCAACGATCGCAACATGGTCGGTATCGGCAACGCCAGCCTGGAAGACTGCGCTGCCAGTGTGGTGACGACCGTGGTGAGCACGAGCGTTTCCGGGCGCGCGATCATAGATGGCGGATCAAAGACATTCTCATCCGATCGACATCACGCAGGTGATGGCCGTGGCTTTGGTCTGATTAGAGAAGATGCTGATGCAGAGGTCGAGTCGTTGTCTGAAGAACATGGACACTTAAACATCAAACGATCTACGCGCCAGTACAAAGTGGGTGAGCGACTGCGTGTGATACCCAATCACGTTTGTAGCACCGTGAATATGCACAATGAGATCTACGGTGTACGAAACGAGCAGGTGGAGACCGTTTGGCGGGTGCTCGGCCGCGGCAAAATTCGTTGAAGTGTTTTACTTCTCACTCAACCCAGGGTTTAAGAGACGGTGGCAAAACATTCAACCTGTCTCATTCACCCCAGGGCTTTAGCCTGGGGATCAGCGCACTGTTGAAGCGCGGAAACCATTTCAATGGTTTACCTGGTGGCGACCACTTGGGGAATGAGAAGACGGGGAAACCATTAAAATGGTTTCCTGATTTGCTGAGCTCGGTGATCCCCAGGCTAAAGGCCTGGGGTGAATGAGAGGAGTTGAGTCCTTAATAAGGTCTGTGAACGTCAGGATCATGAGCGGAACCCATTTGACTAAGCTGAGACTAAGGTTGCTCATCGGCTGTATATTGATTGCTCTTACGACGACAGTGCCCTTCTCCTCCAGCGCCAACGCAAGCTATGACATCGTGATCCTTAACGGTCGCGTCATCGATCCCGAGTCTCAACTCGATGCCATCCGCAACATCGGTATAACCGGTGCGACAATCAAAGCAATCTCCAAAAACATCCTCAGCGGTCGCGTTGTAATAGACGCCAAGGGGCTCACGGTTTCACCCGGCTTCATCGATCTACATCAGCACGGACAGAACGAGGAGAATTATCGCTTCAAGGCGATGGACGGAGTGACGACTGCACTGGAGTTGGAGGTGGGCACGGGAGACGTCGATGCCTGGTACGCTGAGCGCGCGGGCAAAGCCTTCATCAACTACGGGGTCAGCGCCGGGCACCTCGCCGCGAGAATGGCGGCGATGAAAGACAAGTCCGAGTTTTTGCCTACCGGTGAGGCCGCGCGACGAGCAGCCACGCCGAGTGAAATCGCCGAGATGAAAAGTCGACTTGAACGAGGTCTGCAACGTGGTGCACTCGCTGTCGGCTTTGGCATTCAATACGTGCCACAGGCTTCTCACTGGGAGATCCTGGAAATGTTTCGCGTGGCGGCTCGGTTCAACGCGTCGTGTCATGTCCACTTGCGTAACGCTGGAATAAAGGAGCCGGCGAGTAGTGTCGAGGCGCTTGAAGAGGTGATCGCCGCGGCCAGCCTCACCGGAGCACCACTTCATGTTGTTCACATCGCAAGTACCGGCGGCAAAGCAACGCCCCAGCTCTTACAGCTGATTGCCGAAGCACGAGCGCGCGGCCTCGACGTCACTACCGAGTGCTATCCCTATATCGCTGGCATGACCGAGATCCAGTCGGCAATCTTCAATCAAGGTTGGCAGGAAGTTTTTGGCATTGATTACGGCGATTTGCAGTGGGCCGCAACCGGCGAACGACTCACCAAAGAAAGCTTTGAACGCTATCGCAAGACCGGTGGCATGGTGGCCGTCTTTTCGATGACGGAGGAGATCGTTGAAGCAGCAATCAGAGATCCTTTGACGATGATCGCGAGCGACGGGATTCTGGATCAAGGCAAGGGCCACCCGCGAACCGCCGGCACTTACACTCGGGTGCTTGGCAGATATGTTCGTGAACGCGGTGACTTAACGTTAATGGAGGCCATCCGGAAGATGACCCTGGCTCCGGCGCAACGCCTGGAACGCCGCGCACCGTCAATGAAGAACAAAGGGCGGATTCGCCTTGGCGCCGATGCCGACATTGTCGTCTTTGACGCCCAACACGTGATCGATCGGTCAACCTACGAGGATCCAGCGAAGTACGCTGAAGGAATGAAATACGTCTTAGTCAATGGCGTCCCAGTGGTGAAGGACGGTCAGTTGCAAAACGGAGTAAATCCAGGTCAGCCAGTGCGGGCGCCGTATTAAGTCTACCTCTCAGTCACGCTCTACAAACTCTCACACGCCTAAATAAGCATTTCTGGTTGCACGTTCCCTGTAGAATTTGGAATGATTTGTTTCTTGTAAAACTGACCTATGCTCGAAATGACAGGCGGAGCCGATCGTTTTTCTGGGTTTAGCCGGGGAGGGCTGTCTTGAGGTGGATTTGCCAGGGATTTACCATTTGCCTGATTCTTCTTTTGCCGAACCAAACTACAGTGGATGGACAAACTCCGTCAAAGAGCTTATTCACTCCCAAGTTCACTCTGAGAAAGAGCGGGCTGGAGTTAGAGCGACGCACCCAGGCGGGAACTTTCTTTGATGTAGTCGGCCACAAGTCGGCGGTGTTGGGCTACGAGCATCGAGCACTAGAATCGTGGGTATACCCGATGAAACTGCTGGATGACTTCGAGCTTTCGTTCCGCATTGAAGGTTATCCGCTGGAATTCCGGGCCGCGGACCTCGCGGTCAATATTAACGCCCGTCCAGAAGCCACCACGTTTACCTACTCGCACGCTGCCTTCACAGTGCGGCAAATCATTTTCGCGCCGGTGGATGAACCCGGCATCATCATGTTACTTGACGTGAAGAGTACGCTGCCCATGAACGTGACGGTCTCGTTCCGCCCCAAGCTAAAACTTGCCTGGCCTGCAGGTTTAATGACAGGCAATCTCGAATGGGACAAAAAGGAACATGTTTACTACATCACCGAAGAGTCGAAACGCTTTGTCGGCGTCGTCGGCTCGCCAGCCGGGCAAGACATTTCGGTGATGCCGTACCAGGAAGAGCCGAGAGATGTCCCGGCGCGTTTCGTCATCAACGTCTCTCCAGAAGAGTTGAAGACGAGCTTTATACCTATTGTTATTGCGGGCGGCGTCGAAGGGCGCGAGAAGGTAAAGGCTATCTATGATCGCCTGCTCAACTCGATACCGGCGCTTTACGAAAAGAATGTCGCCTACTATGAACGCCTCGAAAGTGAGACGGTTGGCATAAAAACTCCTGACCAGCGTCTCAACGAGGCTTTCAGTTGGGCCAAGGTTGGCGTCGACAAGGGCATCGCAACGAATCCCTATCTCGGCACAGGTCTGGTCGCAGGTTTTCGCACTTCAGGCGATAGCGAACGTCCTGGATTCGCCTGGTTCTTCGGACGCGATGCAGTCTGGACCTCACTGGCTATTAACTCATATGGTGATTTTAGAACCACAAGGACAGCGCTTGAATTTTTGAAGAAGTTCCAGCGGGCAGATGGCAAGATCCCGCACGAGATCTCCCAGAGCGCATCACTGATTCCCTGGTTCACCGATTATGAATTTCCCTGGAACAGTGCCGATGGAACGCCACTCTATGTGATTGCCCATGGTGATTACTGGCGGGCGAGTGGCGACAAGGATTTTCTCAGCAAGAATTGGGAATCGATCGTCAAAGCTTATCGCTTCTCTGCCGCAACTGATACAGATGACAATCAACTCATTGAGAATTCAAAGAAAACGAAGTTTGGTCACGGCTGGGTAGAAGGTGGTGCACTCTATCCTCCACACGAAGAGATCTACATGCAAGGTCTCTGGATCGAAGCATCGCGATGTGTTGCTGAGATGGCCGCGGTCGTTGGCGATAGTGAACTGGTCACGAAAGCTAACGCTAATGTCGAGCGAACACGCAGCGCGATGGAGAAAACCTATTGGCTTGCCGACCGTGGTTTTTACGCCTTCGCAACTAAACTACCAAACGAAAAACCACCCGAGGCGGACCCCGGTCCGAACCAGGTCATGCGCCAGGCGCGTTTGAATGAACTGATCAATAAGAGGATCTTTGACGAGGACACCGTTCTTCCTGCTGTTCCGCTCTGGTTTGAAACAATGACGGCTGAGCGGGCCCAATCGGAGATAGATCATCTGGGCAGCAGCCATATCGCGACTGACTGGGGTGCGCGCATCATCTCAGATCAAAGCCGGCTGTACGATCCGCTTTCCTATCACAATGGCTCCGTTTGGCCGTTATTTACAGGTTGGGCCAGTATGGGGGCCTATCGTTACGGTCGCCCGCATGTTGGTTACCAGGCGCTGATGGCGAACGCGTTGCTCACTTACAACAGCGCACTTGGCTATGTGACTGAACTGTTGTCTGGCGCCTTCAACGCGCCTTTCGGCCGCTCATCCCATCATCAAGTCTGGTCGGAGGCAATGGTCATCACGCCTGCCGTGCGCGGACTACTCGGGATTGAGGCCAGGGCCGGAGGCAAAGAGTTGCGGTTTGCACCTGAATTGCCTACAAGCTGGGATCAGGTTGAAGCTCGCAACGTCCCGTTAGGCGACGCGCGGTTTGATCTCATGCTGAAACGCCAGGCCGCGCGGTTAATTATCAATATTACAAGAGCAGGCTCGCCGACCGGCAACGATGTGATTACTGGCAAGAGAATAACGATTGCACCGGCCTTTCCGCTCGACGCGCGTATCCGCAGCGTGAAGGTTCAGGGTCAAACCACCAGATTTGCGACGACGGTTATCGGAGATGTGCAACGTGCCCAGGTTACTGTCGATGCGGACCGCCCGACGATCGAAGTCGTCTATAGTTACGACGAAGGAACAGACGTCTTCGCGGATCAGGAGATCCCTGCACCAGGCGCGCAAAGCAAGGGCCTGCGTATTCTTCGCTCACGAGCAGATACCAATGCTTTGCATCTTGTACTCGAGGGGCTCGGTGGGCGTTCGTATCGGTTACAGGTTCGGACTCCACACCAGCTCGGTGAGGTCAGCGGCGTAACAAAAGAGACGGTTGTGGCCAATACTACGCGTCTAGTCGTTAAGTTCGATGGACCAACGGATACTTATGTTCAGCGAGAGTTGACCATACCTTTTAGAAGATAAAGTGTCTTGGGGAACACACGCGCGCCACATCGAATCGGTAAAAATTAATAGCTCCTATATCAGCAGCATGACGACCTAAAGGAGAAGTAGGGTGACAGAGAAACCAAGAGCCCGGGGAGCTTCCCTTTTTCTCTTAACGATTCTTTTACTGATCTCGTCTCCCTTCGCGTTATCCAGGTCTGCGGTAGAACAGGCGTCTGCAGAACAGCTTCGGGCTATTCAACAATACATCAAACAAAGCTGGCATTCATTGACGCGTTCAAGCGCACAACTTGCCCAGGCTGCTCCGGATCCAAAGTTCAAACCCATGGCCAGTGGCCGCTGGCCCGTTTATATTTCTCGTCGCGAGAATAGCAAGAAGATCGAGCAAACCTTACGGGCTCAAATGTCGGCGGCAGACTTTGCCACGATTGAGATTCGGGAGTTGCCTGAGAACCCGGCTGAGATTCGTGAACATGGTCTGCTCTACTTGCCTTACCCGTATGTCGTACCCGGTGGACGTTTCAATGAGATGTACGGATGGGACAGCTACTTCACGCAAGTCGGACTGGTCCGAGATGGCGAAGTAGAGTTGGCAAAGAACATGACTGATGATTTTCTTTATCAGATCGAACACTATGGCAAAATCCTGAACGCCAACCGCACTTACTACCTGTCGCGTTCTCAGCCGCCGTT
>DATFRK010000669.1:0-4927 GCA_035263325.1 Pyrinomonadaceae bacterium
CAACAAGGCCGTGCCGATACCCTGGCCGCGGCGATCGGGCTTCACCGAAACGTCATCGAGCTTAGCTACTACGGATCCCATCGAGGTCGAGATCGCATAGGCGAGAACACAGATTCCAGCCGCACCTTTATCATCGTAAGCCATCCAGACGAATCCCAATTCAGGACTTTCGAGGAACAGATCGAGGGCATCGTTCAAACCCTTCAAGCCGAGATCGCCATAGGCAGTACTGCTCGCCAGGTAGTGCTCATCCTCGGTAAGGAATGCACTCAACATTTCGAACGCATCCCGCACGTCAGCTGCAGTCATCTTGCGACAAGTAATCAATTGTCTGTCTCCGGGCTAATGATGCCATACCCAAGCTGTGAATTTCGAGTCGGAGCTTTCACAAACATATTCTTTTGTTCTTTACTTTGTTCTTGGTCCTTCGTACCTGATGGGTAACGCAACGCTTCCGACGTTCTCGGTAGAGCCCAAAAGCACCAGGAACAAAGTTCAAAGACCACCCCGTCCTGCGTGCAAATTGGAGCTTTGCCGGCGGGCTGGTGCTATAATTTGCCTTCCGCATTCCACGTAATTCCATCCTTAAAGAAGCGCAGGTCAGGAGCCATGAAAAAGACAATAACTCTATCTGTCGCAGCTCTGCTGCTCGTCCTGAACATATCGGCCTTTGGCCGCGAAGCGCGGCTGGTCCGATATCCTCACTATCACAATGGTCGCGTCGTCTTCACCTATCTCGGCGATATTTGGACCGCTGACGAAAACGGCACCAACATTCAGCGGTTGACGGTCAATCGCGCGCGCGACGTCTACGCCCGGTTTTCGCCGGACGGTAAATGGATCGCTTTCTCCAGTGACCGCAGTGGCAATCTCGACGTTTTCATCATGCCGTCTGAGGGTGGTACCGCGAAGCAGTTGACCTTCCATTCGGCCGACGACACGGTTTTAGGTTGGTCCGCCGACTCCCGCGCGGTGCTCTTCAGCAGTAATCGCGGCGAAGATTTCATGCCGCAACTTTACCTGGTGAGCACAGAAGGCGGGATGCCATGGAAAGCGGGCACCGACATGGGAGTGCAAGCGTCCTATTCGCCCGACGGCAAGCGCCTGGCCTATAACCAGAAGTCGCAGGTCTACTGGCGCAAATACTATCGCGGCGCTTACCAGAGCGACATCATGGTGATGGATGTTGCGGCCAAGAAGTTCACGCAGATTACCGACTTCGACGGGCTCGATTCCTGGCCCATGTGGGGACACGATGGCGACATCTACTTCGTGAGTGATCGTGAGGGCAGTGGGCTGACTAACATCTGGCGGGTTGCAGATAGCGGCGGGAAAGCCGAGAAAGTTACCACCTTCAAGACTGGCGATGTGCGCTGGCCGTCGATTAGTAGTGACGGTCGAGTGATTGTCTTTGAACACGACTTCGGCATTTGGAAGCTTGACGTCAACAGCAAGAAGGCCACTCCTATCCCTTTAAACATCGCCGCCGAGACCCAGGACAATGCCTCGGAGATGATTGGGTTCAACTCGCAGGCTGATGATTTTGATCTCGCGCCATCATCACGCCGCATCGCTTTTTCCATTCATGGAGAGATCTTTACCGCCCCGGTCGAGGAAGGTGACCTAAGACAAATTACCGACAATCCGGCTCGGGAGCGTTCCGTCGATTATTCTCCGGATGGAAAGTGGTTGGCCTACATCTCGGATCAGAGCGGTCGCGAAGAGCTATATGTGGCTGCAGTCGACGGGTCGGCGCCCGCGCAAAAACTTACTGATATCGATGCGCTCAAGCTAAACTACAACTGGTCTCCTGACTCGAAGGAGATCGCCTTCACCTCTTCGGACGATAAACTGCGCAAACTCGCGGTCGCTACCAGGCAGGTGACGGAACTCGATTCCTCGCGCTACGGAAACATCAGTTCACCGCAGTGGTCGCCTGACGGCAAGTGGATCGCTTATTCGAAGGCTGACATAACGCGAACTTTGGATGTGTACATCATCGCCTCGTCGGGCGAGGAGAAGGCACCGCACAAGGTAACGTTCGATTCCAACAACGATGCCAATCCCTTGTTCTCTCCTGACGGTCGAAAACTTTTCTTCCAACGGGTGGAGGCCTCCACGGGAAACACCCCTAACTCAATTCAGCTTTATTCGGTTGGACTCGAACACCTCGATCGAGATCCTGACGATCCTGAGGAGCGAGATGCGGCAGCCGCGGAAGCTCCGGCAGCGCAGGGGGAACCAGGGGCTGAAGGTGCGACACCGCCAGCCCGGCGGCCCGCCAATCGTCCCCCACATGAAACCAAGATGGATTGGGCGGGCATGAAACATCGCACGCGCCAGATCACTCGGATGCCGTTCCCGGTTTTCAATTACACCGTTACTCCTGATGGTCGCACCCTCGTTTTCGTGACGACTGAACCGGCTGGTTTAGCAAGCGTTCCGGTGATCTACTCGATCCAGGACGATGGACGTCGCCTGGCGCGAATTACCACCGGCCAACCACCCAATGATGACGGCGAAGGCCCGGGTGGTGGTGGCGGCGGATTTGGCGGCGGCATTTCCGAACTGAACCTTTCGCGTGACGGACGAACGTTGTTCTTCCGTGAACGTGAAGGCATCTACTCCGTGCCAGTGAGTCCAGGTGGAGCCGGTGCTGGTGCAGCAGCCGCGGCTGCCGGAGGTGCCGGAGCTGCTCGTGGCGGCGAGGCCGGTGCTGGTCGCCGGCGCCTCAATTTCAACGTACGGGTGCGCGTGGATCATCCGTCTGAATGGGCCGAGATGTTTGACGATGGCTGGCGGACCATGAAATATCGCTTCTACGATCCGAACATGCACGGCTTTGATTGGGATGCAGCGCGCGCCAAGTATCGCCCGTTGGTAGATTTTGTCGGCGACCGTCAGGAGTTGCTCAACATCATCAACGAAATGATTGGTGAGTTGAATGCTTCGCACACTGGCGCAGCGCCGCCACCGCGGGGGGCTGCTGCCGGCGGAGTTTCAACTGGACACCTCGGTCTCGAACTCGAGCCGGACACCGGGGCGGGTCGCTACCGGGTTAGCTATATTTACGAAGATGGTCCAGCTGACAAGGATTGGGTGCGAGTAAAAGTCGGTGACTATCTACTGGCCATCAACGGCAAACCAGTCAAAGCTGGAGACGATTACTGGCAACTGCTGAACAATCGCCTGAACCGCAAAGTGGATGTCACTTTCAACAGCACGCCAGCTGAAGAGGGCGCGTGGCATACAAGGATCGAAGCGATTTCACAAAATGCCTACAGTCAACTTCGTTACGATCGTTGGGTTAATGATCGACGCAAGAAGGTTGATGAGTTGTCAAACGGCCGGATCGGTTACCTCCATATTCAAGCGATGAATCCGCCCTCGCTGCGGAAGTTTGAAAAAGAGATCCGCGAGTTTCGCAACAAGGAAGCACTCGTCATCGATCAGCGTTGGAACGGCGGCGGCAACATCGAACAGGAGTTGCTGGCCATTCTGGTCCAACGGCAGTATCAAATCTGGCAACCACGCGGTACGGAAGCTACTGGCCGTCCGTTTGCCGGTTTCTTTGGTCCCAAGGTGGTGTTGCAAAATTGGCGCTCAGCGTCCAACGCGGAAATGTTTCCCGCCGGATTTCGCGCCCTGGGACTGGGCAAGGTGGTCGGGACACCAACCATGGGCGCGGTGATTGGTACCGGGAGCTACAGCCTGATCGATGGCTCAACTGTTCGCACGCCGGGTGTGGGCGTGTTCCTGGCGGATGCCAAACACACAAACATGGAGAACTATGGAGTGCAGCCTGACTTGTTAGTCGACAATAAACCTGAAGACGTACTGGCCGGGCGCGATCGTCAACTCGAAGCAGCAGTGGAGGAGTTGCTGAAACAACTGCAAGGCGGGCGCCGGAACCTCGCCACTGAAGGTCAGAAGTAAGCGCCGGATCTGCGCAATCAAACGCGGATCAAAACCAGAAACAGGGAACGCAGATCAGATAGAGTTTTCTGATCTGCGTTTTTCTGTTTGCTGTGCTGGGGTGCGAGAGATCTGAATTGGCTTACTTGGGTAGCAATACGGAATCGACCACGTGAATGACACCGTTTGATTGATAGACGTTGGCGATTGTCACCCGCGACTGGCCACCTTTTTCATCAGTCAATACGAGGGTGTTGCCATCCATCCACGCAGTCAAGGTGCCGCCACTGACGGTCTTGAACCAGGCCTTGCCATTACCTGCCTTGATCTTCTTCGCGATCGCATTTGAATCAAATCTTCCTGCCAAAACATGATAGGTCAGGATAGTTGTCAGCATGCCCTTGTTTTCCGGTTTCAACAGCGTCTCGACGGTGCCGGCGGGCAGTTTGTCGAAGGCCGCATTGGTTGGTGCAAAAACGGTGAATGGTCCCTTGCTCTTCAGTGTCGCGACCAGGCCCGCAGCCTTCACTGCCGCGACGAGCGTCGTGTGGTCAGCGGAGTTTACGGCATTGTCCACAATGTCTTTCGACTTGAACATCGGCGCCCCGCCAACCATTGGATTATCGTCCATGGAATTCATTTGTGCGTAAGCACTTTGGTTCGCAAGCGTAATTGATGCCACGGCAAGCAGCACCATGACTAAAACTTTCTTCACGGTAGTTACCTTTCTGTCGGAACTGAATTTTTCGAACTCGAAAGATATACGGCTGGTGCTGGGTGGATGGATTGTGGGAGAAAGGAAAAAGCGGACTACGGAGCAAACGAGCCAGTGGTCAGTCGTCAGTGGTCAGTAATTAGTGTTTAGTCACTTCTACTCAACTCTCTGTGTACTCAGCCACTGACTACTGACTACTGACGGAGCCATAAATCAAGAATCGGCAATCGACAAGCAAAAATCTACTGGGTGACGATAGTGCCCATCTGTACCACTTCAAAATTCGATCCCTTGATG
>DATFRK010000670.1:0-6501 GCA_035263325.1 Pyrinomonadaceae bacterium
GCACCGTCTCTGATTCCAGAATCGCATCCGGATAGGCGGGAGTCAATGAGTTGATGTCGAGTTGCTGTCGCTTTGCTGTCACTTTTTAAGTGCCTTCGATTCAGCAGCTTAGGGGCGGCGATGGCGACTATAGACGACATCTTGCCGCCGACTATGTTCCATCGAGAATTCGAAGTTGGTACGACTGGGGCATCCGCCCTAACATTTTGTTGAAGGCAGTAGGGACCTCTCGCTGCGGTTCGAGGTAAACTCCCAAAAACAATTCACTCAGGGCTATTCCGTGGCAAGAATCTCCACTGCGTTTTTCTTAGGCCGGCGATTGGATGGCAATATCTTCTTTCTCAGTCGCAGGGACTTCGGCGTCACCTCTACCATCTCATCATCGGCAACGAATTCAATTGCCTGCTCCAGGGTGAGCTGCGTAAACGGGACGAGGCGGATGGCTTCATCGGCCGTGGACGCGCGCATGTTGGTCAGCTTCTTTTCGCGCACTACGTTGACATCCAGGTCAACTTCGCGGGCATTTTCCCCAATCACCATACCCTCGTAGACGTCCACCCCCGGCCCGATAAAAAGGATTCCGCGCTCCTGCAGGTTGTATAACGCATACGCGGTGGACGTTCCCGGCCGATCCGCAACCAGCGCTCCAGTCATGCGATGCGGTATCTCGCCCAGCCATTCGGTATAGCCATCGAAGAGCGAATTCATGATGACCGTGCCGCGTGTGTCAGTGAGAAGTTCAGAGCGCAGCCCAATCATCCCCCGGCTGGGGATGCCAAATTCAATTCTTACGCGCCCCGAGCCATGATTGTGCATTCTGGTCATCTGGCCTTTGCGCGAGCCGACCTTCTCAATCACTACGCCGATAAACGCCTCAGGTATATCAATGGTGAGTTTTTCCACCGGCTCCATGAGGTTGCCATTCATTTGTTTCGTCACAATCTCCGGCTTGCCTACCATCAATTCATACCCTTCACGGCGCATGGTCTCAATCAGAATGGCGAGTTGAAGTTCGCCCCGGCCCAGCACCTTAAAGGAGTCGGTGGTACCCATTTCTTCCACGCGCAGGGAGACATTGGTCAGCAGCTCCTTGTGCAACCGCTCGCGCAGATTGCGCGAGGTTACATAAGTCCCTTCGCGTCCGGAAAAAGGCGAGGTATTCACCGCAAATTGCATGGCTATGGTGGGCTCATCAATCACAATGTGCGGCAGGGGCGCAGGCGTTTCAAGGTTGGTAATGGTTTCGCCGATCGCGATGCCCTCCACCCCGGCAATAGCGACAATGTCGCCCAGTTGGGTACCGTCGATATCAATCCGTTTCAGACCGCTGAAGGAGAACAGCTTGGTTATCTTTACCTTCTCGAGAGATCCATCCAGCCTGGCGATGGCAACTTCCTGCCCATTCTGCAACGTTCCATTGAAGACGCGGGCAATGGCCATGCGCCCGAGGTAATCGCTGTAATCAAGATTGGCCACCAGAATTTGCAACGCATCATCAGCTTCGCCGGCGGGCGGTGGAATTGTAGCCAAAATGGCATCAAACAGCGGACGCAAGTCTTGTCCTGTTTCGTTTAACTTTGTTGAAGCTGTGCCGGATTTGGCATTGGTGAAAAGCACCGGAAAATTGAGTTGGTCTTCGTGTGCGTCCAGATCAATGAACAGGTCGTAAAGCTCGTTCAGGACTTCCTGCGAACGGGCGTCAGCACGGTCAATTTTGTTGATCACCACCACCGGCGGCAAACCGGCTTCCAGGGCTTTGCTCAGGACGTATCGTGTCTGCGGCAGAGGTCCCTCACTGGCGTCCACCAGGAGCATGACCCCGTCCACCATTTTGAGGGCGCGCTCTACTTCACCGCCGAAATCGCTATGCCCCGGCGTATCCACGATGTTGATCTTTACGTCCTGGTACCAGACAGCGGTATTCTTGGCGAGAATCGTAATACCTCGCTCGCGCTCCAGTTCATTGGAGTCCATTACACGTTCAACGACGGATTCATGGGCCCGGAAGGCGCCGCTTTGCCGCAGCATGGCATCTACCAGGGTAGTTTTTCCGTGGTCAACGTGGGCGATGATGGCAATGTTGCGGATTCCAGGATTCAAATTGTTTCCTTCGCAGTTGTCTTGCTTCCATTCTATCTGCAACGCTGTGGAACGCGGCCAGGGTGTAAACCAAGAAGGCATCGTTCTGAACCCGCCATTTGAGCGGGGCGAGGCAACAGGGCGAAACCAGGAGCCAGAAGTCAGGAGGCAGAAGTCAGTAGGAAGAAAAAGCAACAGCAAAAGCAACGCCTTGAACCACAAAGGACACGAAGGGACAATCGGGCGAAAAACACGCTTTTAGCCGTGAATGATCACGAATCCACGAAAATGAAAGAGCACGGAGTGAAGTGCTCTCCGGGTAAGTCTAAAACTACTGCATTACAACTGGTTGCTCCCTGGCATTCGCCCTGACTCCGCAAGGAATCAATAGGGTTCTCTCACCCCGCGCTGCGAGGTTCGAGATAAACTCAGAAACCGGGCACCTACCAGCGTGAAGCTGGCAGGTGCTCTCGCGTTAAATGTATCCGAGGTCGCCAAGTATCTCGGTCGCCAAGTCGTAAAACAGCCTCGCATAGCCTTCGAAAAGTTCTCCGAGGAAATACAAGCCTATCCGCTTGGCCGTCGCCTCGAGAGAAAAATACTCATCATAGAGACATTTTGCGAAGTCGTAGACAACTTTTTGACCCTCGTCCGGCGGCACATCGAGGCCGCTGAAAGCATCGTTCAAAGCATTAGCAACACCTTGCAGCAGCCTGTACTCACACTTGGCAAGCGCTTTCGGGAATTCGGCTTCCGCCTGTACAAACTCCAGAAGATCCAGGTATTCCTCCAGTTCCTGACGCCCCGTGGGATCGATGCGATTGACAGGATCGCTTCGTACATACAGGTATGGGTTGAGTGAGCCCGGATCGTTGATATTCGCCGGTTGCGGGTCCATGGTCAGGAATCTTCCCGTCAGCGGATTGAGGTACCTCGCCCGGAGATAGTAGAAGCCGAGCGCGGTATCTGCCTGTTCACCACTGAAGAGGAAATTGTTGGGTGTGGTGCCTGTCGAGGCGATGGTGTTGCCGAAGGCGTCGAACTGATAGCTGTCCGTTACCGCGCCGGCCAGGCTGGTGAGGAAGCGAGCGCTTCCATGGCCATCGTAACCGTAGAAGCTTGAAGTTCTGCTGCCGCCGATGAGTTGATTCTCGCTCACGCGCGCCAAACCATAGGCGTAAGTCCGCGTAACCGAACCACTCACCAGTTCATCTACTACCTGTGGAAGCCCGGTTGGATTGCGGTCATCCACCAGATATTTCGTGGTCACGCCGCCCACGGTTTCTGCAACACGGTTTCCATCTCCGTCGTAGACGATGGCCACCGCGCCTTTTGCAATCAAACGATCTTCAAAATCGTATGAACTGGAAATTCCTGCTGAGGAGATGGTGTTGCCATTGGCATCATAGGTGTCTGTGGTGAGCCGGTCGTTAGCGTCGTAAGAGAATGAGCCGGGAGGAATCGCTGCCAGTGTCGAGGTCATCTGGGTGCGATTCCCGACAGGGTCATAGGTGTAACTAACGGTTCCGTTTCTGCCACCGGGATCGCCGGCAATCGCTTCGGAAGTGAGACGATAGGCGGAGTCATAACCGTAGGTCACATTGCGCCCGGTCAACTCCGTTACCGAGAGCTGATTACTCTCAGCACCAAGCGTGTAGTGGAAATTCGAGAGCGAAGCCCCTTTGGATGAGACTATTTGCGTCAGGCGGTTCGACGTGTCGTAAGTGTTGGTGGTCACGACGCCGTTTGGATAGGTGTAGTTCGCCAGATTTCCGGCAGCATCGAAGGTGTAGTTTGTGACGGCGGAAGCAGCGCCCTGCGCAAGGAGCCGGTTGTCAGTGGCGGTTGCCATACGATCGACGGCATCGTAGGTGTAAGTCATGGAGACGCCATTAGCATTTGAGGAGGCCAGGGTCAGCAGGTTCCCTGCCCCATCGTAGGTATAGGTCAGCGTACCCTCAGGCGTAACTTTGCTGGTCAGCCGGTCGCGATTGTCATAGGTGTACGTGGTGGCGCCGCTCGCGTCCACCATGGTGGCGCGTTTGCCCCGGGCGTTGTACGTGAAATTGACGGCCGGCTGGTTGAGCGAGGCATCCGGCAGCTTTTGCAGCAGGCGATTCAGCGCGTCGTAGGTGTAGGTTGTGGTCTTGCCATTGAAATCAGTCTTTGACGAGACGTTGCCCACAGGATCGTAGCTGGTGGTTTCGAACATGCCCAGCGGAAGCGTGCGCCTGGTGCGGCGATTGACAGCGTCGTATTGGAACGAGGTCACGTGCTGATTAGCATCGGTGATGCTCAGCAGATTGTTGCCGGCATCGTAAGCGTATTGAGTGGCCTGGTTAAGCGCGTTGGTAACAGAAATCAACCGGTTCAGATCGTCGTAGGCTTTGGTTGTGGTTTGATTGGCGCGGTCAGTCAATGTGAGCTGGTTCCCCATGCCGTCATAGGTGGCCTTTCTTGTAGTCAAGTCCGGAGCAACAACGCTGTTCAGTCGTCCTCTGACGTCGTAGGTAAAGGAAGTAGTGTGCAGATTAGCGTCGGTTATGCTGGTCAAACGATTGTCAGCATCGTAGCCGAATGTCGATATCTTGCCCAAGGCATTCTTCAGGCTGGTGATGCGGCCGGCATTGTCGTATCCCAAGGTTTTAAGGTTTCCGCGACCATCTGTCTGCGTCAGCTTTCGCCCATCCAGATCGTAGGTGTAGTTGATGGTTGCGGCATCCGGCGTCCCAAAAGCGTAGGTAACGCTGGTGAGCTGTCCGGCCAGATCGTAGACATACCTGGTGACGTGGCCGAGCTGGTCTGTATCAGTCAATTTGTTTCCACGGAAATCGTAGGTGTAAGTCCTGGTCTTCTGATCCGGATACGTCACCTTCGACAGGCGGTTGGCGATGTCATAGGTGTACGTGGTGCGATTTCCATTGGCATCCACATCCGCGGTCTTGTTGCCGGCATCGTCGTACTCATGTTTTGTAACGTTGCCGTTGGCGTCCGTCACGCTGGTGAGATGGCCCAGCGCGTCATAACCGTACTGGGTGGTCTTGCCGCGAGGATCAGTCTTGCTGATTTCACGGTCCATGGCGTCATAGGTGTAGCTTGTAACCTGGTTCAGCGGATCAGTGAATTTAGAGATATTTCCATTGGCATCATAGACGAACTGCGTATTCTTGCCGTTGGCGTTGGTCACGGTCGACATGTTGCCCTTGGCATCATAGGTGGAAGCCAATTGCGTTCCCAGCGTATCGCTCTGGCTTATGGGGTTGAAGGCTGCATCGTAACTAACTGTGGTCGTATTGCCCACCGCATCCGTTTGCGAAGTAATCTCGCCAATCTGGTTGTAAGTCTTGCTAGTCGTATGCAGCAGCGGATCTTTCACTGATGTCTGGAAGCCGTTCGCGTCATAGGTATAGGTTGTGATGTGGCCCAGCGGATCGGTCTTGCTGGTGACGTTCTGACTGGAGTCGTACACCACGGTTGTAATGCGGTTCAGTGGATCCTTGATGCTGACCGGATTGCCGAAAGCATTGTTGGTCCGCACCTCAACTCCGCCGTCCGGGAACGTTGTGGTGACGGTGTTGTTGGTCAGGTTGTAGGAGAACTGCGTTGTGTTGTTGAAGGCATCTGTGATGCTCTTCAACCGGCCATCCGGGAAATACTGAGTGTTGGTCGCGTTGCCGCGCGGATCAGTTTCGCTGGTCAGGAGATGATCGGGCGTGTAGGTATAAACCGCGGCCTGTGTAGTTCCCGGCAACAGAACGCTGGACAGATTGCCTGAGCCGTCATAGCTGTAAGTGTAGTCGTTGCCATTGAGGTCAGTGATCTTCGTGATCCTGCCCTGATTGTCGCGAACGAACGGCACTGTAACTCCGCCAGAGCTGCTGGTGATTCCATTGGGACCAAATGTCAGCAAGTTGCCATTGTTGTCCTTGATGGACTGGATCTGGCCACTGGCTCCAATCGTGTACACGCGACCAATAGGATCGGTGTAGACAAAAGTTGTGGGCTGGTAGGGCCCGGTTGGGAAGCAGAACTGCTGGCCCTGCACCTGGATCAGCGCGCCGCATCCATCAGAAATCAGTGTGCCGTGGAGGCCAGGCTGGGGAACATACTTGGGTATCAGCAGCCATGGGAACAGGAACGACGACGGCTGCGCCGAGAAGAAGAATGTCCTGCGCTGGCCATTGATGGTGAAGCTGACGTTGTTGGCGGCGTCCACCTGGAGGTCGACGCTAGTGGCGAGGCTCCAGCCGAAACCGAAATCCATTGACTTGTCGCGATTCAAGCTGTCGTAGCTGCGGGTGATGGTAATCGGAATGCCAGCGAGCGGTAGTCTGAGATCGACGGTGCTAAAGGTCACCCGGCCCGGTTTGTTGTCACCGAGCACGCTGACCACGATCACGCTGGTCTGCGTTGTTCCGTTGG
>DATFRK010000671.1:0-4416 GCA_035263325.1 Pyrinomonadaceae bacterium
GAAGTGGCGCGATACTAAGTACTTTTATCTTATCAAGCTCACAAGCTTGATCTCGCAGTGGAATCGTATTGGTAACGATTACCTTTTCAATATCCGACTCGGCCAGCAGTTCCACAGCTCTGCCAGAAAAAACCGGGTGCGTAAAACAGGCGTGAATCCTTTCCGCACCAGCATCCTTCAATGCGCGAGCCACCTTGGTCAACGAACCCCCGGTGTCGCACATGTCGTCAACAATCAAACAGCTGCGGCCCCGTACATCGCCGACTACATTCATTACCTCGGCCACGTTGGCCTTTTCGCGCCGCTTATCACAAAGCGCGAGTTCGGCGTCCAAGCGTTTGGCATAGGCCCGAGCTCGTTCGGCGCCGCCCGTGTCAGGGGCCACCACCGTCAAGTTTGGCAGCGGATGTTCCTGGTAGTAACCAATAAATACCGGCGCTGCGTAGAGGTGGTCCGTCGGGATATCAAAGAAGCCCTGGATCTGCGCTGCGTGCAAATCCATTGTCAGAAGCCTATCAGCGCCAGCCACCGTGATCAGGTTGGCCACCAGCTTTGCCGAAATCGGAACTCGGGGCCGATCTTTCTTGTCCGAACGTCCGTAACCGTAGTACGGAATGACCGCTGTGATGCGTTCGGCTGATGAACGACGAAAAGCGTCGAGCATCACCAGCAGTTCCATCAAGTGTGCATCGGTCGGCGGGCAGGTTGGCTGAACAATAAAGACATCGCCGCCGCGAACGTTCTCATCGATCTGGAAGTTAAACTCACCGTCGGAGAATCGTTCGGGAAAGGCCCGACCCATATCACAACATAGTTGGCGACAAATCTCTTCTGCCAACCCAGGATTCGCATTTCCGGAAAAGATCTTTATGCCGCCAGTTGTGCTCATGTCTCAGTTGAGTGAAGCGCGATAAGTGATAGGAGTGGAGACACCTCACTGGCGTCTGCACCTCGTTACTTAACCGAACACTGAATATTGGCTGGGGCGGGTGGATTCGAACCAACGAATGCCGGTTCCAAAGACCGGTGCCTTACCACTTGGCTACGCCCCAGTATCAGATCGCATGTTAAAAGAGCGTAAAAGCGGGTAGGTGGACGAACCAAGCGCTTTTAAGTACTCGTCGCGCGCAAGACTCTGACACGGAAAGATGCGCCATCCAGCTTCCGGGTCCACGGCGCTCAGCGCCCGATCGCGTGCAGCTTCACTGTCAAAAATACCAAACACGCTTGAGCCGCTTCCAGTCATCAAAGCGCCGCGCGCACCCGCCTTAATCAGTGCCCTTTTGGCACGTCCTATTTCGGGTTTAATCTCAAAGATCACTGCTTCAAAGTCATTGTGCAGAGGCCATTGAGCACAATCACCCAAACTTGGCTCCGCGAAGGAACTTGCAAGAATAGAGACCGAACCCTGACTTGTCAAGGAAGGCGCTTTTAGGGCCTGGTACGCTGCTGCAGTGGAAACTCCCGTCGTTGGGGTAACGATGATTAACGACTTGGCGGGTAAGTCCGGTAGCGTAGAAATGTCTGTACCAATACCCTCCGCAATGGCAGTACCCCCGTGAAAAAAGAACGCAACGTCCGCCCCCAGTCCTTTTCCTAACTGGCACAGCTCGCTGATGTCCACCTCCAACTGCCAGAGTTGAGACAAGCCTAATAACGCCACGGCCGCGTTTGCGGACGCACCGCCCAGACCTCCCTGGGTAGGGATTCTTTTCAACAGATGGATGTCTGCGCCAAATGATACCGCAGCTTGTTTCCGCAGGACCTGAGCAGCTTTAACAATCAGATTGCTGTCGTCCACTGGGATTTCCGGGTCGTTGCACGTCAGCCGAACCTGATCGTCACTGCGGCGGGAAAACGTAAGTCCATCGTGCAGTGAGACCGTCTGGAGAACGGTCCAGACTTCGTGATAATCGTCCGGACGTTTGCCGAGTACACGCAGGTTCAGATTTATTTTGGCGAAGGCGCGGAGGCTGATTTCGGAGTGATTCACTTGGGCTAGCCGAGGCTCCTGCTGAGCACCAGCCAACCCATTTCAATGGGGAAGCTAGCGAGCAATAAAAACCTGGGTCAGATAGACGCCACCGTCTGGTGCTACAAAGGCTCCGATGGCCATGGTGCGAAACTCCGTACTGAGGATATTCGCCCGATGTCCTTCAGAAATCATCCATCTCTCCACGGCAAAACTACCGGGGTCGTCGTAACCGAGATTATACGCAATGTTCTCGCCGAGCACGGAGAAGTGTTGGATACCGACTGACTTTATCCGATCGCGCAAACGTTGACCATCCGGAGTGATGTGCGAGAAGTAACCTTGCTTTGACATGTTCTCCGAATTGGTCCTGGCCAAACGGAACAACGCCGGGTCCCACACCAGTGGCTGTAAACCGTGACGGAGGCGGATTGAATTAGTCGCCTCAAAGGCGTGGCGCTCGATTGGACTAGCCTGGGCCAGTGAAACAGCGGAGACGCGGGTAATCTCGCTGTTTGACGTGAAGGAGGAAACGCGGTGCGGTCTGGTAGTTGAGTCAGGAGAACTGGAACTAATCAACCTGGCGACCGGTCGACTTTCGTTGCTCTGTCCGCGAACGTTCGGCCCAATTGAGACAGCAAGGACCAGGACCACCAGTGCAGTTGAGGCACGGTAGAGGTTAAGAGATGCGGAGTCGACTGCCAGGCGACGCGAAGGGATGCTCATCAAAAAGGTTTCCTGCCTCGGGGGCGAAGCACTTGGGCCAGGAGGAATGGCTATTTATTGAGAAGCCAATGTCGGGGCCGACAGGCTTAGATACTACGATTTGAGATTAGCAAAAGTGAGGAAGGCCGGACAAGAGTTTTGTGGCGCCGAGGCATTCCTTGGTCATTTAGACCATGACTTTGAACTATTTTCGGCGGCGGCCCCTGGATCTTGGACCAAAGGCCCAAAGACTGAAAGCTTGCTACTCCTGAGCAAATTGTTGGACCGTACGCCGCCACGATGTCTTCGTGGGATAGCAATAAAGCAGCACCACAATCGCCACCAAGCCTGCTCCGTAGGTGTAGCGGGGATTGCCGGTCATCAGGGTACAGATAAATCCCATGACCGCTATCACTGCCCCCAGGATTGCCAACTGCAAGGTTGTCTTCTCCAAAGTGATGATCAGGCCAATGGCACCACGGAGGGCGCCAATGTCTTTAAGCCGCATGGCCGCGAATCGCGTCCGACGAAGAACTATGGAGCCGAGGCCCAAAATAACGACAAATATCTTCCAGGTTACATCCACCGAAGGGTTGTCGTGGGGATACAGGTAGCCTTTGCCGGCAAACACAATCAACGACAATAAGGGAGTGGCCACCAGCAAGGAGTGAATGGTGAGCGCGGTCATCCTGTGCCGGCGGTCTAGTTCTGCCTGAACCCCATTGGCAAGTTCTGCGGGTCGATCCATCGCGGGGAGATTACCTCAATCGAGCTCCAAATAAAATGGCCCGAAGCAAAATGCCTCGGGCCAACTTTCTCTTAGCGGTTAACTCTGATTAAGGTTTGATAACCGCCGGGGATGGGTTTGCGCCATTGGGAGCTGGTGCCACACTATTGGCATTCTGCTTCGCCGGAGTGACATTCGGTTTGCCGCGCTGCACTGGAGCAACGGGCGTCGCGTTGGCCGGTAGCTGACCATTGTATTTTAACGCTTCATCGATCAGGTCCTGACCTTCTTTGCTGTCATGACTGATCAGGATTCCATCCTTACCGACGGTCACATCAGCCTTTCCTGACACTTCCTGCATCAGATTTCCCACGAACCCCTTTTCATTGCGCTTGTTGGGACAGTTTGTAGGCGTACCCTTCTCGGGAATCGGCGCGCCGATGATGCTCAACTGCTCTCTTGCTTTTTCGTTAAAGTCGCTCTCCGGATAATCACGAACCAACTGCTGATAATACTTTGCCGCTTCATCTGGTTCTTCCTCAGCCTGATAAGTCGATCCGAGACGGTACAAAACTTCGTCGTTATAGGAGAAGCAGGGATACTTGTCCACGATCTCCTTCAAGCGTGATTGCGAACCCTTAAGTCCACCCTTTTGAGTTTTGTACTTGACGTCCCAGTAATAGCGAGCAATCGCCAGGTTGTGCATCGCGAGATTCTCTTGCACTTCCTGCAAGCGACTCTCAACCGTCGGGCGCAACTTCGATTGCGGATATTGTTGCAACAACGCCTTCAACCTTTGCTCTGCCTTGCGCGCATGAGTGATATCGCGATCTGACAAACCCATCTGCCGCATTTCGGCTTCTGCGACTTTCAACATTGCGTCGTCCGCCAGTGGATCGGTAGGGAAGAAGGTCAACCAATCCTGGTAAGCCTGCGCGGCCTGGATCAAAGCACTCGTAGTTCCTTCCAAATAAAAGGAGTCCGCAATGGCAAGTTTCGCAAGTGGCAGGAA
>DATFRK010000672.1:0-7379 GCA_035263325.1 Pyrinomonadaceae bacterium
AATCAAGCGGGAGATCGTTTAGCTTGTCGCTGAAGTGGACGTAATTACCGATGTTTAGGGAAACGCAGTAGTTGTTGATTGGGTATTGGACCAACCAGTCCCAACGCGTATAGCCATCTCCCAGATCGGTTTTGCTGAGGAATTTGCCATTCGAGACATCGACGAGATTGTTAGGTATCGAGACGCTGATCTTCATCGACTCCACTTCGTCGCGCCACTGATCCTTGTTGGGCCACCAGATACTCGCGCCTTCGCCTTCGCAAGCTGTATTGATCCAGGGTCGCCCGGCCGGATCCTTGCGGAACGCGATGCCTCCGAAACGACCAGTCTCGAGCGGGTTGCCGGAGTAGTAGAACTGGATCTCGTAAACCTGGCCGGCTTTCAGCGTTTCCGGAAAGTCAACAAACACGGCTCCCGAGTCCCGTTGATACTTAAGTTCGGTCTTGCTTGGGCCAAAGAGGATCCGATCCACTTTCAAGGCTTCATGCAGGTCCAACTGAATCCGATTGTCCTCCTGCAGCATTTTGAAGCGGACCAGCGTGCTGCCGCTCAAGTACTTCTTCTCCGGATCGACGCGCACGTCGAGATGATAAAAGAGCAGGTCATTGTTAGCGCGATAACGTCCATACTCGCCGCGCAGAATGTCGGCATGCGAAGGCGGCTTGGGATCCTGGGCGACAAAGGGCGTCGCCGCCAATAGTAAAAGGACAAAAACATTCATCAAGGTCTTATTCATAGATTTATCCATTCAATGTCGGGCTTCACGTTCCTTCACGCCGCGAACAGCGGCAACGATCATCCGATTCACCGCCGCCAATGAGAGTCCGCCCTCGTCGGTGCTGGGAATCGTGGCAAACCCGATCGCCGAAGCTTTGGGATAGCGACTGAAGATAGCCTCGAACAATTTGGCCAGTTGCTCACTCGAAGGGCCATTCGGAACTTTGTTTACATGACCCATGACCTCGCGAGGATCCAGCACGTCCATGTCGATGTGCACGTAGATCTTGTCGGTGAGTTGACTCAAGCGGTCCAGTTGCGCGAAGACTGCGGGCGTCATATTGCGCAGATCGTCGACGCTGACCTGTTCGATTTGTGATTGATCAAGCAGACTCTGTTCGAGAGGATCGACTAATCGCACACCACCCATGACGATGTAACGATCGGACAGCGGTGGATCTAGATGCGCGTCGAGTCGCAAACGTTGTAATGCCCGCCCGGTTGCCACGGCGACCGGCATGCCACCCAACGAACCGCTGCGCGTTGTCTCTGGAGTGTTGAAATCAGGATGAGCGTCGAGCCAGAGCATGCCGATCTTGATCGGTTCGCGAGTTGGTCCTGAATGTTGCAGCCCCGCAACCAGACCAGGCATCGATGGGCACGTGGCCAGCAGACCTACAGTGAAATAGCCATCACGTTCATTTTTGGCCACGATATCGGAGAAGTGCCCGAGAGCCATGCCTAAGCGTTTCCAGGCGCCGTATTCTGTGGCCTCGTCTGCCGTGAGTGAAGCTTCATCGATGCGAACTACGGCACCGGCGTCGGCAAGTAGCTTCTGGATACCACCATTAGCCATTGTGTTAGGACCGGTTGACGTACCGGTCGGTGAGAACGGTTGTTTGGCAAGGGCAACGCGAACACGTCCATCTGCGCCTGTATATTTTTGTGAGTAGGCGATTGTTGAGCTCAGCGAAGAGATGATCAATAAGGAAACGATCGGTTTGATGACGTGTTGTGTGAGCAAGTTCGACGTTAGCCTTCCGGGTCCTCTATTGGAATGAATATTCAAATTCATAGGAATGCTGGCCATCGGCGATCACGATCTTCATCTTTCCCGAGAGACCGGTGAGTTGATCCGTGCCTGAGTCAGGTACCACCGTGACTGATAGATCTCCCTGGCCGCGATTCATGATGCCGTTGTGTTGCAGGGCAAAAGTACCACTCCGGCCTTGTAATGTGCCGCTGATTAGTTCCATTGCGACATATCCAGCTGAACCGTGAACCGCACCGCTGACTGCCAGCATTTCACCTTTGCTGGTACCTTCAAGGTCACCGGTAAACTGTTTGTCGATCGAGTATCGGCCCACTGCCACTGCTTGATCTGATGCTTGAGGGGTCAGTTTTACGGCAAAAGTTCCCTTCGCCAGGGTCATAAGTTCTCCTTAGATCTTTACGTCAAGGTTAGCCAGCCAAAACGCTAAGTTGTGCACATACCGTTTGATGTCGTTCAACTTTTCCGGTTCACGCTTTATCTGATCGCCCGGCGTCTCAACCAGGAAGCTTGGACAGCCCAACGAAGTATCCCAGTTGTAATCGGCAAAGTGATGGAAGCTTGATTCCGCCACCGCCCGACCCACCAGGTTGCCGTGTCGGTCTGATCTTCGCTCGAACGCCACCATCAGATTGAATGGTCTCTTCGTAGTCTCACTGGTGCTGGTTGCGACCACGGCTGCGTCTGACTCCTCGGCTGGAACACCAACCGCCCCTTCATGCGGGTGCGCCGGAAAATACTCAATCACCCCCGACGCATTTTCCGGGTTACGTAACAATTCGTGAGCGTGCAAGAGTGGTGTGATTCTTTGATAGTCGCCGTTGCTGCCGGAGTGATAGTTGGGCCATAAGATCTCGGGGGTACTCTGATCGTCCTGGCTGTGTCTTGATTCATCAGGTTCCTGTTGCTGGCTGTGAAAAAAGTGCGCCCGCCCTACTCCCCCGAGCGTGCAGAGTGAAGTACCCATGTCCTGATGATCGCGAGTCGCGAGAATTCCGCCGCCACGTTGTCTGAAACGAGTGATGCCCTGGCAATCATTGACACTCAATCCGTCGCCCATATCAAGCGCAAAGAGCCAGAGTTCATCGAAGTCACTCGCATCAAGGCGACTCAACACCGGGTCGTCGCCTTTGCCGTTCTCTTCTCGATTTCTGGCCATGACTTCGCAAGCCGGCTGTCCATCTTGATCGGTAAGTGAGGCCAGGTGATCGCGCAGTAATGAGAAGCGACCAATATGCCAGTCGTCCTTAACTTCCGGAATAGTAGTTTGCAATAAAATACGAATCGGTCTCTTCATAAACCCACCCCATGTCAGATCCTCTCAGTGCCCCCCAATTGACGCCTGTTGTGCAACTCGGCGCTTTCTGGCTTTACTGCGTAGCGCCTGCTCTGGCCAGTAAATCAGTTGTTGCGGGGATTATCCCAAGTTGTTGGAAGAATCCCATTGATTCAACCAGTACCCAGTCTTCCATGATCATTCCCGCGTCAATCCGGTGAATGGTGATCATTCTGATGCTCACTTGTTTGTTGGTAGGCTTTATACCTGACCATGGACCACTATGTGTACCCTGCATCAGCAGTTGCGACACCACTCTGTCGTCCTGCGCAAAGATCTGTTCAATACTGAAATGTAGATCGGGGAACGCCTTCAGCCATTCAGAAACATGGATCTTGATTGTCTCAGGATCCCGCGGTGCGCTTGTGAGGGCGGAGCCGGACTGGAGTTGATGGGTGATACAGTCGGGCGAGAAGATTTCGTGAGCGACCGTGAGCTTTCTCTGATTCCAGAGTTCCTCGACGAAGCGTTGGACTACGCTACAGTTTTGCTCAGCGGTCATCGTCCCACTCAAGCGTTCATCTTTTGAATGATCGCATCCGCAAACTCCGCCGTCCTGGCGGTCCCGCCAATGTCCTTGGTGCGCACTTTCCCTTCGGTAAAAACATTGAGCAGCGCGGATTCGATCTTGTCTGCGGCAGCGCGCTCATCAATGTAGCGCAGCATCAGAATGCCGGATTGCAGCAGTGCCGTAGGGTTGGCAATGCCCTGTCCGGCAATGTCCGGGGCGGAGCCGTGGACCGCTTCAAACACCGCGCCCTTCTCACCGATATTTGCTCCCGGAACTAGTCCTAAACCACCAACGAGGCCGGCACACAGATCGGACACGATATCGCCGTAAAGATTTTCGAGCAGCATCACGTCAAACTGTTCGGGCCGCATCACCAGTTGCATGCAAGCGTTGTCGACGATCTTGTCGTCAGCCGTAATGTCCGGATAGCTCTCGCTCATCTTGCGGAAGCAGTCGAGAAAGAGACCGTCTGACAGCTTCATGATGTTTGCCTTGTGCACCGCCGTTACTTTCTTGCGCGACTCGCGCCGCGCATGTTCAAAGGCGAAGCGAGCAATTCGCGTAGACGCCTTCTCCGTGATGATTTTCAAACTTTCTACCACCCCGGGAACTACGACGTGTTCCAACCCGGCATAAAGGCTTTCGGTGTTTTCGCGCACCACGATCAAATCTAATTCGGGATAGCGACACGGCACATTCGGCAAAGCTCTCACGGGTCGCAGGTTAGCGTAGAGATCCAGGGTCTTTCTTAGACCGACATTGACTGAAGTGAAGCCTTTGCCGACTGGAGTTGTGATCGGGCCCTTGAGCGCGACCTTGTTGCGCACAATGGAATCAAGCAGCTCCTGCGGCAGTGTTTCACCAAACTTTTCCAACGCTTGAGCGCCCGCATAGTGAGTTTCCCATTGGATATCGACACCCGAAGCCTCGATGATTCGTACCACGTTGGAAGCCACTTCGGGGCCGATGCCGTCGCCTGGAATCAGTGTGATAGGATGAGACATAAAAGATTAGTCAGTGGTTAGTTGTCAGTGGTCAGTCGATCTGGGGTCAGTTGTACCTTAAGCTCTTTTGTATCGTTATTTGAAGCGCAAGCATATAACGCGTACAAACAACTGACAACCGACCACTGACAACTAACTAGTGACCACTGACCACCGACTGGCAACCACTGACAATGAGAGCAACATTTCCGAACAAACCATTTACAGTTGTCATCGTTGGTGGAGGCGTTATCGGTTTGTCGATTGCCCGGGCCTTGGCTCTGTGTGGTGTCCGAGACATCGCTCTAATTGAACGGGCCAAACTCGGAGCGGAAGCTTCCTCCGCAGCGGCAGGAATGCTGGCGCCACAAATAGAGGCCGACTCCATTGACGATTTTTTCAACCTCGCCTGTCGCAGCCGCGACCTCTACCTGAATTTTGCCCGATCACTGCACGAAGAAACCGGAATCGACATCGAACTCGATACTACCGGCACTCTTTACCTGGCCTTGAATGAACACGATCTGCGCG
Source organism: Pyrinomonadaceae bacterium (assembly GCA_035263325.1). Taxonomy (GTDB): domain Bacteria; phylum Acidobacteriota; class Blastocatellia; order Pyrinomonadales; family Pyrinomonadaceae; genus PSRF01. The sequence continues at coordinate 5,130 of DATFRK010000672.1, forward strand.
AGCTTGACGATCGCCTTGCCTGGCAAACGCAGGCCGGTCTATTGGTCGAAAAACTGACTGCCGCAGAGACTCACAAACTTGAGCCGTGCCTCACGCCGGGAGTTCTCGGCGCGTTGAGGTTTCCCCTGGACATCCAGGTTGAGAATCGACGGCTAGTGAGCGCATTGGCAAACTCCGTCGAAAAACTAGGTGTCGACCTCATTTTAGAAACCACCGTTGAATCGCTGGTAATCGAGCGGGGACGCATCCGTGGCGTCGAAACTTCTCATGGCTTGGTGACCTGTGAGACCGTGGTGATGGCTGCCGGCACCTGGACGAACTTCATCAGCCTAACCGGCGAACGGCAAGGCAAAGTTACCCAGGTTCCCACCATCGAGCCGGTGCGGGGCCAAATGGTCTGTTTTGATGCCCGGCCACAACTCGTGCGACACGTGATCCACAGTTCGCGCGGTTACCTTGTACCTCGTCGTGATGGTCGGTTGCTGGCCGGGTCTACTAGTGAATCCGTTGGGTTTGCGAAACAAACTACGGCCGGCGGAATCGCCGAAATCCTGAATAAAGCCATGGAAATCACCCCCGCAACAGCCGCTTTGCCAATCGCCGAATCCTGGGCGGGTTTGCGTCCGCGTGCGCCCGATGGTTTGCCAGTACTGGGCCCGTGTGATGAAATTGGAGGCCTCTTTTTTGCAACCGGGCACTACCGTAATGGAATCTTATTGGCGCCGGTGACGGGCGAACTGGTTGCCCAGGCTATTGTTGAGGGTACTCTGCCACCGTCACTGGGTCCCTTCACTCCCGATCGCTTTGAGCTAATGACTGTTAGCTAAACGTCAGATGATGAGAAGTATTTTGGTTCTGTTTTTTGCGCTGGTCTTGTCGACGGTGACACTTAGTCAAACGCCGCCGCTAAACGAGACGGCGAAGGTTGACGACCGACCGGCGCAGGCCCTGTACGAGGAAGCCAACGGTTACCTTGGCAGGCGGTACCAGGAGTTCAACAAGCAGAACCTGCCGTACGATCCGAAACTCGAAGCGACGACAAGAAAAGAACAACACGACCTGGCGGTCAAAAATGCGATCACGCTGGCGAGTCGAGGGGAGCTAAAAGACGACGACCTATATTATTTGGGAATGCTCCACCACCTGGCGGGCAATGGAGATGCCGCGCTCGAGACCATGCGGCGGTTCTTGAAAAGTGATCCGGACGGCTTTAACGCACAAGCCGCCCGCAACGTGATAGTGCTGTATGCGGTCAGGAAGAACTTGATACCTGAAGCCGAAACTGCAGTAACGTCTTACGCGAAACACCGCCCGCAAAATCCCGAAGATCGCTACAAGATGGAAGTACTCATTGCCGACGCCCACTTCCGCGCCGGCGATTTTGCACAGATGCTGGTTCATTCGAACCAGATGATGGAAGCAGCGAAGGCCTTTATGACTGACAGACCGTCAGAAGCGCCAAAGCGGGATGAAATGCTCATCAAATCCGCTTCCTTCCTGGCACAAGGTTTTCTGAAAACAAATCAGCGGGAACGGGCCATCAACGTTTATGACGACCTCCGCCACCTGGCGTTAACGCTGCCGGCGGGAAATCTGTACAAGACGGCCACTATTCGTCTGCTGACTCTGGATCCCGAGGCCAACTTGGGGAAACTATTCAGCGAGAAAATCGGGGAAAGGAAAGAACCACCGGAAGTTGTAGCCACGCAGTGGATTGACCAGGAGCCAGTCAAGCTTTCGGCCCTGCGCGGGCAGGTGGTCTTGCTCGACTTTTGGGCCCACTGGTGTGGACCATGTCTCTACACCTTTCCCAAGCTTGAGAGCTGGTTTGAAGCTTACAAGAACAAAGGGCTCGTAGTGTTGGGTCTAACCAGTTACCAGGGCCAAGCTGAAGGAAGGGCAATGACTCCTGGTGAAGAGTTGACTTATCTGCGTGAGTTCAAGAAAAGACACCGGCTGTCGTACGGGTTCGCAGTGGCCGATTCGCATGTGAACGACCTTAACTATGGTGTGTTTTCAATTCCCATGTCGTTCTTGATCGATCGCAAGGGACAAGTGCGGTTCATTGCCGCCGGCGCCGGCGATCAAGAGACTGCCGAACTGGGCAAGATGATCAAGAAAGTGGTTGAGGAACGAGACGACACTAGCGACGCCTCGCGGTCCATTGGCGAGAGCGGAGCAACATCGCGTCCTTAAGGTTTTACCAGGGCTTAACGGTATAATACGCGCCTCAGTCTTCAAGGAAAGTTG
>DATFRK010000673.1:0-3557 GCA_035263325.1 Pyrinomonadaceae bacterium
AGAAGTGGCAACGTAAGTCCCGGCGCAATTCAAATCCTCAGTCACTTATGGATTGCCGGAATCATTCCGCTACTGGTCGGCATCGCGTTAATGATTAACGGCTTAGTTATCAGCAAGCGCCTGGTGGAAATTGGTCAAGCAGATAACCCTGGACCAAGACGATTACCAGAAGACCAACCTTCGCGGTCATTGAATGCTGCTAACACGAACGAGTTTGTAGATCCACCTTTCAGCAGTGTGACGGAACACACCACGAAGCATCTGTCTTCGACCGGCGAGAAGCGTTAGCGGATTGTCAACTGATAAACGTCCAATCGGAAATCGGCAATCTGCAATGCCCCGGCCTGCCAAAACAAACGCTGTTCGAATTTTGGACCAGCTGAATATTCGCTACGAGTTACGCGAGTATGAAGTGGATCCTGAGGACCTCGCCGCAGAGACGGTGGCCGCAAAGATCAATCTACCACCCGACCAGGTATTCAAGACGCTAGTGGCAGAGGGAGATCGCCAGGGTGTTTGCATGGCGGTGATTCCGGGTAACACCGAGCTTAATCTGAAGTCATTGGCCAGTGCGACGGGTGACCGGAAGATACACCTGGCGCCGATGAAAGAATTGCTTGAGCTGACGGGTTATGTGCGCGGCGGGGTCACAGCTATTGCTGCGAAGAAGGACTACCCGGTTTTTGTTGATGAGACGATTGAACTCTTTGAGGTTGTTTCCATTTCCGCGGGCATAAGAGGACTGCAAATCTTATTAGCGCCCGAGGACTATTTGCGAGTTACCAAGGGGACCATCGCCGCGATTGGTGACAGTAAGAATTAGAATCTCCACCAGCTGGTATCACTTCACAACTTCGAATTAGCGGTGAGGCTCTCGAGTTCTTCCAGTGTCCTGGGCCAGTCGTCCTTCAACAGACGAGAGAGCGCGCGGTCGGCCAGCAACTTTCCTCCCGTTTGGCACTGCGGACAATAATTGGTTTCGTTGTTAGCGTAACGAATGCGTTGAATGGGTGTGCCGCAGCGAATACAAGGTTCTTTATACTTGCCGTGAACGGCCATGTCTGGTCTGAAAGCAGTTACTTTCTCTGGAAACTTCCCGTTTAGTTCGACGCGAAATCGCTCAACCCACTCCGTCAAATCCTTACGCACCGCTGCAAACAGCCGCTCGAAGTCACCCGCCGAGAGTTTTTGCGTCTGCGCAAAAGGAGACAGCTGGGCCGCGAAAAGAATTTCGTCCGAATAAGCATTGCCAATGCCACTTAGGATACGTGGGTCCGTCAAAGCCCGCTTGAGAGTGTTGTTTGTTCTCTGCAACGCCTTTGTGAAGTGGTCCAGGTCGGTGTCAAATACTTCCAGGCCCCCAGGGTTGAGTCGCTGCAGATTTTCCTCGCCAGCCACCAGATGGAGAGAGGCGCGTTTCTGCGTTCCAGCTTCGGTCAAAGTCAGGCTACCTTTAGAGAAATCGAAGATGGCGAGGTTACGCCCCTTGGACACCTTGGTCGAATCGTCATACCAGTGCAGTCGGCCGGCGATCATCAAATGAAGCACCAGCCAGAGATCGTCGGCAAAGCCAAAACAGATGCGCTTGCCTAATCTGCGGAGGGAAATAACTTGCTGGCCATTGATGCTGCTAAGTGGTGGTGAGGCGGTGCGAAGCAGAAAAGGCGACGCCAGACGAATTCGTTCAAGCGTCTCACCCTTGACTCGCTGTTCGAGTGCTTCGATGTAGGTGACGATATCCGGTAATTCGGGCACAGGGTCTTCGCATTGCCGCTTGCCAATTTTTGATTTTTGGATTGGTACCGACTGTGAATACGGCGATGGGGATTGGCAACCACGCAATACGAGCGGTAGCGACCTCGTCCTCCGCTTCAGTCTCACACTGACATGCGACTATTGTGGAGGCCGAGGACCAGGTCGCAACCGCTCGCTGTATTGCGTCGCTCCGTCAAATCACCTGACGAATACACGAAGAACGTTACTTCGTCCGTCGATCGGCACCGCTCTTAAGTCTGGTATTTCTGGTTCCGCTAAACTGTGCTGCGACTTCTCACCATGCGAAAGATGAACAGCAGCAGAATTGCGCCAAGAATCGAAAGCAGCAGACCTCCGGTCTGAAATCCGCCACCGTTCGAACCCCATAGCGCCCAACTCACCAGGCCGCCCACGATCGAACCGGCGATTCCCAGGAGCATCGTCGCCAAAATGCCCATCGAATCTTTACCAGGCATAATCAGCCGCGCCAAAGCACCCGCGACCAAGCCAATAATCAGCCACCATATAAAGCTAAACATCTCTATTCTCCTTTCTGAATACCCAGGAACTCGCGCAGTCGCGAGCGCCCGCAGTGAGGGTCTCGATCCAGCACAGACCACTCCTCGATGTTGCCGTTTTAGGCTTAACTATCTGATTTTCGGACTTTGCCCGCCCCTATAAATATCACTGAATTCAAACTCTCACAATGTATTCGCCGGGGTTTGGTTTTAGGGCAGCGGCTTAAGGCTTCCCGTCACAACGAAGCGACCCGTCACTGTACCGGTCGTGTTTGCGTCGGCGGAACCAGTGAAGCCCGGTTGCTTACCACCCACGCTCACCATGAACTCGCCCGGTTCCACAATGCGACTATTCTTGTCGTCGATCACTGACATCTGGCGCGCGTCGAGCGTGAACGATACTGTCTGTTTCTCGCCAGGCTTCAGATAGACGCGTTTGAGTCCACTCAGCTCTCTGATGGGCACCGGGAAGTTGGAGGAAGCATCGGTCAGGTACAGCTGCACTACTTCGTCGCCTGCCTGTTTGCCGGTGTTGGTAACTGCGACACTCACATTCACACTATCGCCGGCGTTGACTTTAGTCTTACTGAACTTCAGGTCACTGTACTTGAAGTTTGAGTAACTAAGACCGAAGCCGAACGGGTAAAGCGGCATGCCTTTAAAGTAACGATAGGTGCGACCTTGCATTTGATAGTCAGTGAACGCTGGCAGATCGTTGACTGACTTGTAGAAAGTGACAGGCAATCGCCCGCCCGGGTTGTAATCTCCGAAAAGCACGTTGGCGATCGCGGTGCCTCCTTCTTCTCCTGGATACCAGGCATCGAGAATGGCGGGCACGTTGTCATTGGCCCAGTTAACGGCCAGGGCGCTGCCACCGAGCAACACGAGCACGACAGGTTTACCCAACCCCTGAATCTCCTTGATGAGTTCCTCCTGCGGCCTGGGCAAGGAAATGTCGGTACGGTCACCCCCACGAAAGCCTTCAACCCGCACATCCATTTCTTCGCCTTCTACACTCGGTGTGATGCCCATCACCATCACGACAGCGTCTGCTTGTCGGCTCTTGTCGAGCGCATCTTCCTTAAGTCTCCTTTCCGCACCAGGCGCGGCCCAGTTGAGTTTGGCAGCCGCATACGAATTGTTGTTTTCGAAATACTCCAGCCGGATATCGTACAAATGACCCGCTTCGAAAGAGATCTCTTTGTTGAGACTGCGCGTGCGACGGTTAGTGAGTTCTTCAATTACCGTCTGACCGTCGACTACGAGTCGCATGCCGCCATTACC
>DATFRK010000674.1:0-6267 GCA_035263325.1 Pyrinomonadaceae bacterium
CAAGGCGCTCGATTTCAGTTTGATCCCGCTCGGAATCAAGTCCTATAACAATTTCCAGCAACGCTTCAGGAGCACAGATCCGCCGCAAGTTCTGCAACACACTTGTGTCCGCAGTAGCGACTGCCCGCAGCAAGCTGCCCCAGGGAAAGTGGACATGTATCTCGTCTGCGACTGCGTCGAGTTCTGTGGGTAGATCTTCAACGGACGACTGTAAGAAGAGAACATTCGGCAGGCCGCCCTTAGCCGGTTTGCGATGAATCTTTTCGGAGATCTTCTCGAGCGGTCGAGCGTTGGCGTCGATGCCTATGTAAAGCTTGTTCGGATTCTGACGCGCGGACTGGTATACAAAGAGACCGTCTCCGGTCCCCAGATCGATAATCACTCCCTCGCCGGTAAGGGGCGATGAGTTCTCTGAAAGTTGCTTGGTCGATCTATCAGAAGGTACTGCCACGAATTGCCTTGATCATGATTATTGTTCCTTTCGCATCGAACTCACAGAAGCGAGCGAATCCAACCACCATCAACCTGGATTGAAGTTCCGGTAATGTAACTAGCGCGTTCAGAAACTAGAAAAGCGGCGAGGGCGGCAAACTCTCGCGTCTCACCCAAACGCTTCATAGGAATCTCCTGCTCCCACCTTGCCTTGAACGCTGCCGGGCTGATTCCTTCTTTCGCCGCCATCATTTCCGCCAACTCCTCAAGCCGCTCGGTAAGTGTGTAGCCTGGGAGAATATTATTCACAGTGATACCGTCAGCAGCTATTTCGTTGGCCAGTGTGCGGGCAAACCCGGTCACCGCCGCCCGCAGACTGTTGGACAAGATAAGATTCTCTACCGGCTGCTTAACCGCGATGGAGGTGATGTTCAGAATTCGACCCCATCTTCGTTGGCGCATCCCGGGCAACACCTGCCGCGCCAATTCCGTCGCGCTAAAGAGTGTTAGCTGGGTCGCCGATTCCCACTGCTCGCGACTCAGGTTTTCAAATTTGCCTGCCGGCGGTCCCCCGGCGTTCGTAACCAGAATGTCAATGCGACCAAACTTTTCGATGCCTGCGGACACAACTCGTGCCACATCACTCGCACTCGTTACGTCTCCTGCTACGGCAATCACCGATCGCCCGCTGGTCTTTTCAATCTCCGAGGCCGTCTGGGAGAGTACCTGCTGATCGCGAGAGCAAAGGACTAGTGATGCTCCTTCGGCGGCGAGCTCTTCAGCGACAGCGCGACCTAGGCCGCGACTGGCGGCCGCAACGAGTGCAATCCTGTTTTTTAGCCCCAGATCCATTACTACTTCCCTTCACTTCTGCCTGAGGTACGCGTCAGTCTTGTCGAGCCAATCCTGCCGAGGTGGACTGAAGATGTCGACGTCAAGTGTATCAGCCAACGCTTCAGCCTTGTGTTGCACGAAAGATGGAATGTGCAACACGTCGCCAGCCAGCACATCGATTACTTGCGACTCATCGGCGCCAATCCAAAAGCGCAAGCCTCCTTCAAGAATGTAAGTAATCTGTTCATTCTCGTGTGAATGTCGCGGCACAATTGCGCCTTTCTTCAGATAGACGTGCGACAACATCATGCGGTCGCCCGTAATCAGACGGCGATCCAGGGTTTCGCTGACAGTTTCCTTGGGCATGTCGTTCCAGCGATAGAAGGTCACGCTTCGTTGGTCCATTCTGGCTTCTCCTGAAATGGCTTTTGACCTTAAGACAAGCTACAGATCTGACACGAGAGTACTCGGGTTGAGGTGTTACTTCAATGGATGACGAGTGTCGAGAGACAGTTGAGTGGCTGTTTAGAAGTGATCACGGCTGAGATGCAGTGCAGCGGAGCCGCAACGAAAATCTCGTCCGCACAACAAGCGACTTATACGTAAGGTGGTCGGGTAAGGAAGTTGGGCCGTGGAGCAGCTGAAAGACTCTTCGTGTCCCTAAAATGCCACGGTGACCGTGGCATTTTTGTAGGGACACTTGATTAGTTCCGGTGGAAGATGTGCTTCGTCTTCAAAATCTTGCGCAGCTTCATCCGCGCCTTATGAAGTTGGGATTTCGACGTGCCGACCGCCACTCCCAGAATCTTCGCAATTTCCTCGTGCTCGTGTCCTTCAACGTCGTGCAACACAAAAACGGTGCGATAACCAGTTGGTAGTTGCTTGAGAGCGTTGTCCAGCGCAATGCGATCGAGCACCGGCATAGAGTTGGGGTTCTCCGTGCCGCGCACGATCTGCACGGGCGTTTCCCCCTCCTCAGTCGTTTTCTCGAGCTTCACACTCTTCTTTCGGAAGTGCATCAAACATTGATTAACCGTTAACCGGTGCAACCAGGTTGTGAACGCAGAATCGCCGCGAAAGCTACCGATCTTGCGAAAGAGCTGAATAAACGCCTCCTGCGCGAGATCTTCGGCCTCGACGGGGTTTTGGGTCATGCGCAAACAGAGTGAATAAACTCGCCGGTGATGCCGTTCATACAGCAGTTCAAACGCTTGCATGTCACCGTCACCCGCCGCAATCGCCAAAGCATGATCCGAAAGTGGTACTGGTTCGGTTTCAGTCGCTGCTGCGAAATTACCTTGCCAAACTGGGAAGACTTCTGTGTGTGCCATAGTCTTGCACTACAGCAAACACCGCGCCACGAAATAAATGGCATATTTCGCGCCTAATTTTAGAGAATTGTGAGATTTATCTACGAAAGCGGGTCAGCGGAGCCGAAAGCGTGTACCGAGATAGTCGACTGCATTTGCGTGCGAGAAAACACGTGCAAGAATCACAGCACGAGACAGGTTTGGTCGCGTGTCGGTGATTCTTGCTCGTTTCGGTAGTCAATTTCCTCTTTGACTATGGCTTGGGAGCTGGAGCCGTAGGGGCACCCATTCGCTGTTGGGTCATCCCACGATTGACGATCATCTTCACTTCGACTCGTCGGTTTTGCGCCCTGCCACCAGCAGTGTTGTTCTCAGCGACAAAACCGGTTTTGCCATAGCCCATCGGCGTAATGAAGCGTCGCAGCGGGATCTTATGACTCACAGCCAGGTATTGCACAACGGCATCGGCGCGATCGCGACTCAGGCGGAAGTTTTTGGCTTCGCTACCGGTTGAGTCCGTATAGCCAGAGACTTCAATCATGTACGCTTTCCCATTCAAGGCCTTCGCTGCCAACGTATCGAGTGAAGCCTTGGCCTCAGGCGACAAGATCGCGCTATTTACTCTGAAATTGACGGCCACGCTCTCTGTCACGTCGTAATCGTCGAGCGCAGAGATACGTTCGTTGGCATTGGCGGCTTCAGTGCGAGCTTCCGCGGCCACGGCATAGAGTTCGTCCATTTGCCCCGCCATGCGCTCCTGGTTCGCTTCTACTGGGCCCACCCGCGTGTCAGTCGTAACTGCGGCTCGCATATCCGATTCGTTAAAGCGGATTTTGTCAGCCACCAGTTGTCCTTGCGTATCGCCTTTACCCTCAACTTCTACGATCAGTCCTCGCAGAATATCGGTAACGGGGTATTTCTTGCCGCCCTTCAGAAAGCCACCATAGGTTTTGATACTTGTTTTGTCGGTGATGAGAACCTGGTAATCGGCACGATTTCTATCTCGAATGGTGAACGTGTCGGCGTCACGACCCATCACGACACCCTTGAACTTGAGTTTAGAACCGTTCGGCACCGATTGTAGGCGCAGGTTATCCGTAGTGCGGACTCTCGTAGTTTGCACGTTCGATGTTTGGCCAAGGACCGATGGAATCCCGGCCAACAACAAGGTCATACCGACAACCAGGGTAAATGCTCGACAATCTTTTCTTACACTAGTAGTCATACTCGTCTCCTATCTTAGTTCGCGCGTGGAAAGAGTGGATCTCCTAAACGCTAGTCAATGTCGGGGTAAGATTTAGCCTGATTGGGGGGCCAAAAAAGCCTAACAAAAGCTGAGGAAAAATCAAAGTCACTTTGCAGCGATCTTGTAATTTTGTTCTTGCAATTTGGGTTCCATCGAAGCACTAACTGGCTGACCTTGATTGGACCACCCGACTTCAGAATCTCATTTAAGACAACGCCATGACAAGAGCTAAGTTGTTACAGTAGCTTTAACTTCGCTATCGCCCGCGTCAGGGAGCGACGAGATTTGAGCAGTCCAGTCCACAAATCACCGACTTTTGCGACTCGCTCAGTCATATTGCGCAGCGTGAAGGTCTGGGGTCCAACCATACCGCTTTCAATCTCTTCCCACGTACAGGGCGCGGACACTGGTGCGCCCCGCTTTGCCCGTACAGCGTAGGCAGCCGCGAAGGTGGCACTATAAGCATTGCGACCCGTGTCGACTAGAATCCGACCGGCACGGTCGACCTTGCTGAACGCTTGCGTGAGGTGCTGCGGATCGTGCTTGACGAGAAGTGTTCCGACAACGTTGCCAAACCAGTACACCTCGCCAAACCTGTGCTTGCCATCGAGTGGGATCACGATGTGGAATCCCTTGGAGCCGGAAGTCTTCACCCAACTAGGCAGGCCCAGTTCGGCTAAGAGGTCGCGAATGTTGAGTGCTGCTCGGCGTAACGTATCAGGCTCATCTTCATTGGCCGGGTCCAGATCAAAGACGCAGAGGTCGGGTGTCATTAGCCCTGGTGCGCGTGAAGTCCAAACGTGTGGCGTAATACTGTTCTGGTTGGCTAGCCACAGTAGCGAGCGTGTGTCGGTAACCAGCGGATGATGAACGACACCATCTTTTTTTTCCACCTCTACTCGTTTCAGCCATTCGGGAAATCCTTTGGAAACATCTTTCTGGATGAACCCAGGTTTTGTGATTCCGTTGGGAAAACGCTCCATCGTGATCGGTCGTCGGCGAATGTGCGGCAGCATGACAGGAGCGATCCCTTCATAGTAAGCCGCGAGCTCGCCCTTGGTAATTCCATCATCAGGAAAGAGGACCTTCTCGGGGTGTGTGATCACGTCGTTTCCCTCGTGATTTCGCAGGCGACTTTGTCAGTTCGCACTCCTAATAACCGGGGATGTCGTAACTTGCCGTGCGTGGTCCATTCGATAAAAGCGACTTGCACCACGATCTCGGGTCGCACCCAGTGCGCTCGTTTGCGCGGCAGGCCCACTGCTTTAGTGAACGGTGTAGACGGAAGTTCGAGTTGATCCATCCGCGCTCGTAGTTCGAGCAGCAGTTTCGTGTCGAAACCGGTGCCCACCTTCCCCGCAAAGACAAACTCCTCACCTTCAAAGTAACCCACCAACAAAGCGCCCAGGCCCACTCTGGCGCCTTGCGGATCGGTGAAACCACCCACCACCAACTCCTGCGTGGCTTCACATTTCATCTTCAGCCAGTGCGGAGAACGACGGTGCTCGTAAGTTGAATCGCGTCGCTTGGCGATCACGCCTTCCCAACCTTCACTGCAGGCGCGTTCCCAGGGCGCGGGATCACAGAGCGTCTCAACTCGGACCAGCGGATCTTGAAAGGGGAGTTTGCTCAAGAGTTCACGCCGCTCCATGAGTGTTAGAGAGGTAACGTCCCGACCGTCAAGCCACATGATGTCGAACACGTGATAGGCCACGCGACCAGGTCTGCCCCAGGCACCGGTTGCTTCGCCATCGAGAACTATTTCATTTACTGGAAGATTACTGATCGACGCCGCGACGGCGGGATAGGACCCATTCAAGGGCAACTGATTGCGGGAGAAGAGCCGGACCTCGCTTCCCTGTTTGAATGCCAGTACCCGGATGCCATCAAACTTGCGCTCAAAAAGCCACTCAGCGCCGGTGAAACGCTTATCTGTCAGCGTGGCGGCCATGGGCTGCACCCATTCGGGAAACGAGGTCATACGCGTTTCAGAACAGCGATCGTTGTCTTGGTTCCTTAACAGTTTTGCGAGCTCCCTCGTCGAAGACGGAGCGTCCACCAAGTGACGGTGAGATTGCCTTTTCGTGAGCAATTGTCTCCAGGAAATTCGCTTTCGGATTGAAACTTGCCTCTACCGAATTGACGAAGCGATTCAAACGGCGAAAACCATCCAACTTCTCCTGATCGCCGACCTTAGCCTTGTCGAGCGAGGTGCGTAGGAAGTCGAGCGTTTTATCATAGGTCTTGAGTGGCACCGGAAACGGATGGCGATCTTTCCCGCCGAGGGCAAAGGAAAACCGGGCGGGATCATTGAAACGATTGGGCGCCCCGTGAACTACCTCGGCAACCAGGGCCAGTGATTGCAATGTTCGAGGTCCAAGGTTTTCCACGAGCAGCAGTTCGGCAAAGTTGTGCAAGTCGCGTTCATAGGCCACTGCGAGTACG
>DATFRK010000675.1:0-8159 GCA_035263325.1 Pyrinomonadaceae bacterium
TACAGCTCATGACGCACCCAACTCTGGAAACTGATAGCTTGTTTCTCCGCATGTGGCGGAATGAAGACTTTGACGCCTATGCGGAAATGTGCGCCGACCCGGAAGTGATGCGCTACCTGGGTGGTAAAACTTTTGACCGGCTTGAAGCCTGGCGACACATGGCGTTACTGGTGGGCCATTGGCAGTTGCGCGGCTACGGTCACTGGGCAGTCGAAGAAAAGGCCAGCGGCAAGTTCATCGGCCGGATCGGTTTTCTTGATCCCGAAGGCTGGCCAGCTTTTGAAATTGGCTGGACCCTCGCGCGACCTTATTGGGGTAAAGGTCTGGCCACTGAAGGTGCTCGCCGGGCTCTCGCCTATGGCTTCAAGGAACTCGACAAGGAACACATCGTCAGCTTTATCCATCCAGACAATAAAGGTTCGATAGCCGTAGCGGAACGCCTGGGAGAAAAGCATGAGGGCGAAACACAGTTGATGGGCCATGATGTCCTGATCTATGGAATTGATCGCCCATCTGAAAAATTGCGCGGTTAGGCGGTTCGTAAGCTACTTGTTTACTCAACTCACAAGAATTGCGCAGTTGGGAGTTGAATACACTGGCCGCTTAGCAGCTTCCTACTGAAATCTTGGATATGAAAACCTTTCGCTGCCTAACAATCCTAATCCTGCTACTCACCATTACTGGCCCCTCAATTCAGGCGCAACAACCAAACAAGAAGCAACTCGCCGCTGAAGTTAAGGCAGAATTTCTTCATGCCTGGAATGGGTACAAGAAATACGCCTGGGGCCATGATGATCTGCGGCCGCTGACAAAGACATCTCACGATTGGTACGCGCAGTCGCTTTTGATGACCGCTGTCGACGCCCTCGATACGATGATCATCATGGGGCTCGATGATGAAGCGAAGACTACTCGTGAGTACATTGTTGCCAACCTGTCGTTCGACAAAGACCTGTCGGTTCAGAATTTCGAAGTGACTATTCGCTTGCTGGGCGGACTCATTTCGAACTACCAGCTCACCGGCGATAAGCGTCTTTTGAGTTTGGCCGAGGACCTCGGTACCCGGTTGTTGCCAGTCTTCGAGTCGCCAACCGGGATGCCGTATCGCTTCGTCAATCTGAAAACTGGTAAGACTAGCGGTCCCGTGAGCAATCCAGCCGAAACCGGTACGTTACTCATCGAGTTTGGCACGCTGAGTAAGTTGACCGGCAAACCAGTCTTCTACGAGAAGGCGAAGCGCGCGTTGGTGGAAACCTATAAACGACGCTCCTCTATCGGTCTGGTGGGCGAGGGAATAAATGTAGAGACGGGCGAATGGACCAGGACAGACAGCCACATCAGTGGCGCAATCGATAGCTATTACGAATACCTGTTGAAGTGTGCGCTGCTATTTGGCGACAAAGATTGCCGGCAAATGTGGAACAACAGCATTGTCGCGATAAACAAATACCTCGCAGATGAGAAGTCCGCGGCCGGCCCAGTGACCGATAAACCAGGTAAACCTGGCGCGCCAGTTCAACTTTGGTACGGTCACGCCGACATGAAAACGGGCCAGCGCGGTGCTACAACCTATGGAGCGCTTGATGCCTTTTTCCCTGCAGTGCTCGCGCTCTCAGGTGATCTACAAAGAGCAAGGCAGTTACAGGAATCGTCGTTTGTGATGTGGCAGCAGGCGGGGATTGAACCTGAAGAGTTTGATTATCGCGCCATGAAGATCACGTCACCCGGTTACCCGTTACGACCGGAGATTGTCGAATCAACGTACTACCTCTATCACTACACCAAAGACCCGCAGTATCTGCGCATGGGAGACCAGCTCTGGAAAGACTTCGTGAAGTACTGCCGCTCGGATGAAGGTTACGCGGCCCTAAAGAGTGTCGTATCCAAGGAGAAAGCTGATTCGATGCAGAGTTTTCTTTTTGCCGAAACCTTCAAATACTTCTACCTGCTGTTCTCGCCTCCCAACACGCTCGACTTCAATAAAGTGATCTTCAACACCGAAGCCCACCCGGTACGAAAATAGAGAACCCGGAGCGGCAGCGACGGGATGGTACGGACAACTCTTAAGATCTGTACTTTGTACTTAAGTTTCAGGCCTGGTAGGAACCACCGACAAAGAACAAAGTACGAAGTACAAAGTACTGCTTGAGAGTTGACATCCTCCGCGCAAAAGGCAGATATTCTGCCCAGAGTTTTCTCCTCAATCCTTGAATTGACACTGAGGAAAGCCAATGAAAGTAATTCTCTTACTCATCGTGTTGGCGCTGCTGCCTTTGGTCCAGGATCCTCCCGTGAAAACTGACACTTCAGTACTCCAGGTAGTTAAGTTCAGTTGGACCAAGAACCGGGAAAATAGCGATCTGATCCACGGAGTCGATGATCCTCCCAGCATGAATGAACCAGTCAGCCTGTCGCGTGGTCCAGCAAAGAACGAACCAGACGCTGTCCGCAATAATCGGGATCTAAGCCAGCGACGCGCGGACATGATAGTTAGCGAAAGGAACGCCGCCAATTCCACCAAGCGTGGCTCTGATTTTTACGTGTTGCGACTGGCGGTCAAGAACACAGGCACCCAGTTAACCAAAAACTTCATTTGGGAGATCAATTCAGAGGCTGACGCGAAAGACTATGAACCGCGGCAGTACGTCTGTGGATTAAAAGTCAAACCAAACGAGACCAAGACCATTGAACTGACCACTCCCTTCAACCCTGCCAAAGTAGTGACGGCTTCAGACAAGAAGAGCGATCCGAGTAAAGGTAGCAAGGCCACCATCAATCGGATTGAATTCGCGGATGGTTCGATCTGGAAGCGAAGCGGCTGGTCAATCCTGATTCCTAAAGAATTGACGGAAGGATTGGAGAATGGAAAGTGTGTCGCGTTCTGAAGGCAGAAGGCAGTCAGTGATCAGGAACCTAGATAGGTCCTATAGGTCAAATAGGTCCTATTAAGAGAATCCACCAACCACTGACCACCAACTATCAACCACCAACTACTTGTAATTCACGCCCAAATTCTCAAACAGAAACGCATAGATGTCCGTCGCCTGTTCAATGCTCTTGGTTGTACTGCTGGCGCCGTGGGCTGAGTTGGTGTCGATGCGAATCAGGATCGGATTGTCTCCACCCTGTGCCGCCTGCAACGCTGCCGCATATTTGAAATTGTGTGCCGGCACAACCCGGTCGTCATGGTCCGCCGTTGTAATCAAGGTCGACGGATACTTAACTCCTGGTCTGACATTGTGCAGCGGCGAGTAGGCATAGAGCGCCTTAAACTCCGCCTCGTTGGCTTCGCTGGAACCATAATCAGCGATCCAGTTCCAACCAATCGTGAACTTGTGGAAGCGCAACATGTCCATCACGCCGGCCTGTTCCACCACCGCGCGGAATAGTTCAGGACGTTGATTGGACACCGCCCCAACCAACAGGCCACCATTCGAAGCGCCTTGAATCGCCAATTTGTTGGGCGAAGTGTATTTGTTCTCAATCAGGTATTCGGCCGCGGCGATGAAGTCGTCAAATACATTCTGCTTCTTCAGTTTCGTACCGGCCTCATGCCACTTCTCACCATACTCGCCGCCGCCACGCATATTCGCCGACGCATAGACCACGCCCTGTTCCAAAAGCGCCAGCCGGGAAGAACTGAAATTCGGCGCGGTCACGATGTTGAAGCCACCGTAACCGTAAAGCACCGTGGGATTGTTCCCATCAAGCTTCAAGCCTTTCTTGTACACCAGAAACATGGGCACACGCGTGCCGTCTTTGCTGTTGTAGAAGACCTGCTTTGTTTCGTAGTCGCCGGCCTTGAAACCGGGAATGTCCACAGTGCGAAAGACCGTCGACTTCCTGGTAGCAATGTCGTACTTGTAAATCGTCGACGGCACGTTGAACGAAGTGAAGTTATAGAAAACTACCTTGTCGTCGTTCAAACCACCGAAGCCACCGGCAGTTCCGACTCCCGGCAACATGATCTGATTTTCCAACTTGCCATCGAGGCTAAAGACAAAGGCCTGGGTGGCTACGTCCTTCCGCCACGAAGCAAACAGTTTTCCGCCGGCAGTACCGACGCTCTGCAACGGTTCACTTCTCTCAGGCAAGACGTCCTTCCAATTCGCTTCCTCAGGACTCTTGGGATCGACCAACACAACTTTGCCATTGGGCGCGCCCTTGTCAGTGCGGATCAGGAACTTGTCGCCAACGTTGTCGACGACGCCAAAACTGTCGTCGCCAATCTCAGCGACGATCGGCGAGAAGGTTGTCTCACCTTTAGAGAGGTCCTTGTAGAAGATCGCATTTCCTCTCTTGCCCTTGCCGCGTTCGGAAATGTTCAGGATGGCAAAGCGCTCGTCTTCGGTGGTACCAACGCCTTGAAAGCGCTGAGGATGTTCCTTGTCCTCGTAAACCAAGACATCGGCCGATTGCGGTGTGCCAACTTTATGAAAATAGACAGTCTGGAATTCATTCTTAGTGGTGAGCTCCCTGCCCTTCTCGGGCGCCGGATAGCGACTGTAAAAGAAACCGTCACCAAACCACGACACTCCAGAATTCTTAAGCCACTTCAACTCATCGTCGAGGTTCTGGCGCGTGGCCACTTCCATCACGTGGATGTCAACCCAATCTGAACCGCCCTGGGATTTTCCGTAGGCCAGGTATTTGCCATCTTTAGAGAGTGAAAACGCGCTGAGCGTTGACGTGCCATCGGTAGAGAACTTATTGGGGTCGAGAAAAACCTCAGGCGTACCATTCAAGCCTTTCTGAATGTAGAAGACGCTTTGATTCTGCAAGCCATCATTCTTGCTAAAGAAGTAAGTGTCGCCTCGCCTGAACGGTGCAGAGACTCTCGGGTAGTTGCTGAGTTGGGTCAGCCGCGCTTTGAGTTTGTCTCGATAGCCGATCTTGTCGAGGTAAGCGAAGGTCACTCTGTTTTGCGCTTCAACCCACGCTTTTGTATCAGCAGAGTTTTCGTCTTCCAGCCAACGATAGGGATCTGCCACCATCGTGCCGAAATAGTTGTCAACCTGTTCTACCTTCTTGGATTCAGGGTAGGTGATCTTCCCGCTCTTAGCGGCCTTTACGACGGTCGAGCCAGAAGCGGTAAGCTGCCCTTGGGCGCTGCTGCGAAAGAACATGGGCGCAAGCGCCATCACGACTAGTGCCACCACCGCAAATACTGGCATGACGCCTCGACGGAAGCCTGCGAGAGACTCTCGGTAGTTCATATTCATCTTTTTTTCTCCGAATGGCAGGATTCGATTTTGGTCGATACTCTAATGGAGTTGCGATAGAAGTTACAAGCCTGCGGAGGGTTTAGCGCTACGTACTGTACTTTGCCCTTTGTGCTTTGTATTTTGTACTGTCCTTTAGTCAAGATTCTTAACTGCGGGCAAAGAACCAAGCACAAAGTACAAAGCACACTTCTCTCGGAGGAGCCATCACTATGCGAGTTGATGAGATAGCACCCGACATTTTTCGTTTGTCTCTGTTCGTTCCGGAAATGAATATTCAGTTCAATCAGTTTCTAGTGCGCGACGAGGAACCTCTGCTATTTCACACAGGAATGAAACATATCTTCCCGCAAGTACGCGAAAACGTCTCGCGAGTGATTGATCCGGCTACGTTGCGCTGGATCAGTTTCAGCCACTTCGAGGCAGACGAATGCGGCTCACTTAACGAGTGGCTGAATGAAGCTCCGCAAAGTACCGCGGTCTGTGGTTTTGTGGGCGCGAATGTGAGTGTTAACGACTTCGCGACTCGTCCAGCCCGCGCCTTGAATAACGACGAAGTGTTTACGACTGGCAAGAAACGTTTTCGCTTTTTGGCAACCCCGCACGTGCCCCATTGCTGGGAAGCAAGTTTGCTCTTCGAGGAAACAACCCAAACACTTTTTTCGTCAGATCTCTTCTTTCACTGGGGCGACGCGGAGCCAAGCACAGAGTCGGATGTAGTTGAGCGATTCAAGGAAGGTCTAATTCGAGATCAGCAAGGACCGTTTGCAAACGCCTACCCCCTCACGCCACAAACTGAGCCCACCATTAAGCGCCTGGCGGAGCTAAAACCAAAAACCATCGCGGTAATGCATGGTTCAAGCTTCTCGGGAGACGGCGGTAAGGCCCTTAACGACCTCGCCATTGTGATGCGTGAAGTATTAAGCTAGGGTCTTGTTTCTAGAGTTCGGTTACTGAATCTTGGATCTGCGTTAACCTCCAGCATCTAGAAACCCTCTGCGCAAACTCTGCGTCTCCGCGACTCTGCGGTGGTGTTTGAAGCGAAAGATGAACTCTACCGCAGAGGTGCGGAGACGCAGAGGTTGCGCAGAGAGTTGAAACTGAAACTAACTACAGTTTCCGACCCCCCAACTTAACTCAAGGAGTACGCGAGAATGGCAGCAAACACTCCAGCTCAACTTCATGAGGTTTTTGTTCAATACTTCAACAACGCTGACTTAGACGGTTTGATTTCTTTGTACGAACCAACTGCAACGTTGCTCCCAATTCCTGGCGACCCGGTGAGTGGTCACGCGGCAATTCGTGATGCCCTGGGTCAGTTTCTGGCTCTGAAGGGTCACATGGACTTAAAAGTGGACCGGATTATTCTAGCTCACGACATCGCCTTAATCTTTTCCAGCTGGACCTTGAATGGAACTGGTCCAGATGGAACGGCCACCACGACGACCGGGCAAACATCCGACGTCGCGCGACGACAAGCAGACGGCTCCTGGTTGTTCGTAATTGATAACCCCTACGGAGCCAACGCAACAAGACGCTAGCGAGATTACTACCTATCTTACCAACGCATGCACAGGCACCCGCGCCTGCTACTTCACCCGCGACCTGACGATGGCTATTCCCAGTGTCCCGGTGGTAGAATCCACTCGTGTTCAATCCGCAACCCTTACATTTCCGTCCGCTTGAGTCGCGCGCCAACCTCTTCGCCGACTAGGTCCCCTTTCTGATAGCCGCCGCTCCCTTTCTGAATTAGGAAAACAATCGCCGTTTTCTTAGTTTTGCACAGGTATCGAGCAAATTCAGTCGTCCTCGAATTTGCCCTCATCAAGGAGAAACAAGATGTCAACCACCGTGTTAGCACCACCGAAGCGGCCTCAGATCAAGACAGCATTACCAGGCCCCAGGGGCCAGGAAATCGTTGCAGCGGATGCCAAGTTTGTAAATCCAGCTTATCCCCGCCCAGAATTCAAACTCGTTGCCGAGCGCGCCAGTGGCGTGTGGGTGGAAGACGTCGATGGGAACGTCTTCCTCGACTGCAACGCGGGAGTTGCAGTTTGCTCCACGGGACATTGCCACCCCGAAGTGGTCCGAGCTATCCGGGAGCAAGCGGAAGAACTGATCCACATCTGCGGCACCGATTATTATTACCGTCACATGCCTCAGCTGGCGGAGAAGCTAGACCAGATCGTTCCGGTTCCTTCACCAACCAAGACTCATTTTGCGAACAGTGGGACTGAAGCGGTGGAGACGGCCTTGAAGCTGGCGATGCACGCGACCGGTCGGGAGAAGTTCATTGCGTTCTTCAACAGTTTTCACGGTCGCACCCTTGGATCCTTGTCGCTGACGTCTTCGAGATCTGCGCAGCGCAAAGGTTTCAAACGCCAGGCCCTGGACGTGGTCCACGTGCCTTATCCAAATGAGTTTCGCAATCCCTTCAGCGCCGCGGAGTGCGGGAGTGGCGGTGCGTCGCAAGGAGCGCTCAACTGGATTGAAGAGCGCCTGTTCAAGACAACTACACCGCCTGACGAAGTGGCAGCGATAGTGGTCGAGGCAGTTCAAGGCGAAGGCGGATATGTGCCGGCGCCACTGAGTTTCCTCAAAGGCTTGCGCCGGATCTGTGATGAGCACGGCATTCTGCTGGTGGTGGATGAGGTGCAGTCAGGTATGGGTCGTACAGGCAAGATGTTCGCCTGTGAACACTATGACGTGCAGCCGGATATAGTCTGTATTGCTAAGGGAATTGGTTCCGGTCTACCAATCGGTGCTTGTGTGGCGCGCGCCGATCTAATGGATTGGAAACCGGGGGCCCATGCCTCCACCTTCGGCGGAAATCCAGTGTGCATTGCTGCCGCTCTGAAGACAATCGAACTACTCGAGGGTGGCCTGGTACAAAACAGTGCGGCAGTCGGGGCTTATTTGAAGACTGGGCTGGAGAAG
>DATFRK010000676.1:0-2933 GCA_035263325.1 Pyrinomonadaceae bacterium
CCCAGCCGGTTGCTATTTACGACTATCAATAACGAACGCGAATCTCGCCTGGCCAGGTTATCGCACGTCGAAACCATGCAGCGACTAATCAGGCATTGTCCCTGGGCCACTTACGATAAAGCAGTTGCGGCCGAGAACCTGGACGTATTGTCGCGCCTCGTTCGCCAAAGTGAGGGGTATGAGCTCTCTGCCGGTCATGATCTCCTCAATCCCCAGCGGGCCTCGGATTTATTAAGCTCCCAAATCGGACTTAACTGATATCTACCGATGTCGCGCCGGCGAGTCTATAAATGCTGTGAGCTAATGCGGCTTTAACTTGAACCCTGTGCTTCCCGAAGAACCCGAAAGTTTGCCCGGTTGGTTGCCCATTGATGCAGTAGTGCGCGATGGGCGGCCAGGTCTGCTTTGGCTGGACATGCACGAAGTCCATTTTACGGAACCCTTTTTTCAGCAAACTGTAACCAGGGTCCAACAGGAACACTCTGCGCGCCAGGAAAAGTTCACGGAGTTTGCTGCCGTACTCCAACTGGAAAAGATCTCCACCAGGGTGCCACCTACTGGCTTCATCTTCCACTCTTCTCGCTGTGGTTCAACGATGGTCGCGAATGTTTGCCGGGCATTGAACGACTCAATAGTCATTAGCGAGGCCAACGCCATCGATAAGTTGGCGGGCAGGTTCACCACCGACACGAAGGGAGAACCGACCAGGGAACTCCTTTACTCGGTCTTGCTGAGAGGTGTGGTTAATGCGTTTGCGCAAAAACATTTCGGTAACGAGCGTCGCTTTTTTGTGAAGTTTTCCTGTTGCAGCGTGGTCCAACTGGCTCACATCCGTCGCATTTGGCCCGATGTTCCGGTCCTGTTTTTATATCGAGAGCCGACGGAGACGATTGTTTCGAATCTCGCGAACGTGCCCGAATGGATGACAGACCCGGATCGCAGACTGCTACTCGCAATGCTTAATTGTTCGGCGGAAGAACTCGCCTCGCTCAGTGCGGAAGAGCTTTGTGCAAGGTCGATCAGTACTTTTTATGATTATGCCGGCAATCTTGCACAAGGCAGGATGATGTTGCTTAATTACCAGCAACTATCGTTGCCTGTATTGTTGAGCGTAATCAAATTCTTCGGCGTGACCCCCGCTGGTGCGGAGTTGGACACCATCGAGCGAGTGAGCCGCCGCTACTCGAAAGACGCCACTTCGGAGCGTGTGTTTGTTGCTGATGCGGAGCGAAAACAATTACAGGCATCGGAACTGGTTCGACTAATGTCCGAACGATGGGCCGGCGAATCTTACCGCCGGCTGGAAGAACTGCGAAGCCGTACTGCCGTAAGTGATTCAGCCGCTGCGGGCACCTTTTGAGTAAACATGAGTACACCTAATCTGACTCCGTGCAAACACGTCGTGTTCACCGACTTCGACGAGGGTGAAGGAATCCTGGTCGATCTGAACACCAAGAAATACTATCAGTTGAATGAGACTGCGAAGTTGATCTGGAAAAGTCTCGAGCAAGGCAAGTCGGTTGACCAGATCGTCGAAGAGGTAATTGCTTGTTACGATGTAAGTCCGGACCATGCCGCTCGCAGTGTGCAAAGAACGCTTGATAGTTTCCAGTCTTACAAATTAGTGAGTGCTCCCTAACGTCGATCGCCGGGGAGGACGCAACTCCGAGAACGTGCAACCCAAAAATTCTCACCCAGCTGGTGAACGGCGACTCCTGATCTGGTACGCCGTTCTCACGTTCATAGTCTTCGCCCCCTTGTTGTGGGCTTTTGTTTTTGTCCGCAGTGTTTATCCCATTACCACCTGGAGCGTGATGATGGCCGGTGGCGATCTCGAACGAGGTCGCACTTATTACATCCTTCGCGGCGAAACCGTCTCCGGCGAAACGATTGATATCCGGCCGATGAGTCTGACCAATGCGCTTTACAGCCGCACGTGGGGTATGGTGAACGCGACAGTGGCAAACGCAGCCTTCAAACTCAAGTCGATTCACCCTGATAACGCTGAACTGATGAAGCGCATGGGTGGCCCGGACAATCTTCCCGCCGGCGCTCGTATGCCCGACCTGTTACAGGCGTGGGGCAACCTCTATAACCAACAACAGCCTCCCTCGTCGCCCCACCGTCTGAAAGCGATCAGGATTGATATGTACCGCTGGGAGGGTGGTGGCTATAAAAATTACGACAACTTCATCGAATCGTGGCGCAAGGAATTGTAAACCGCCTGGTGCCCACCAGCGCCCTCGCCCTGGGGGTGGTGCGAGTCGTCGTACACGGCACGTTTCTAATATCTGTTATCGTCACTTCGTTCTCGGCTCTCGGTGAACTTCCGGTCACACTCCTGCGTCCGGTTGGGATAATGAAGCTGGTCCCATGGAATGTTTACGATACGTTGCTTACGCCGCGAAACATGACGTTGCTCAAGCTGGTCATGGTGCTGTCGCTGCTGTTGAGTACGACCGGATATCTCACCTCACTTACGACTAAGCTCTCGCTGCTGCTGGTAGTTTTTTATCAGGGCCTGGTGCGGAGTTTTGGGCATTTCAATCACGATGAAATGCTGGCGATTTATTATCTGGGCATTCTGGCTTTCACTCCCTGCGGAGATGGCTTCTCGCTGGATAGTTGGTCCAGTAGGAAGAGTGCGAACAAATCTGGTTTTGCCTACGGGTATCCAATCCTGCTGATGCAGTTACTCATGGCCTGGGTATATTTCAGTTCGGCGTTGGTGAAGTTGCGGGTGGCGGGGCTAAGTTATTTGAGTCCTGACAATTTGCCGGCCTTAGCTATCTACCACTCGCTAGACAATATGCACGACAGCAGTTTTAAGTTGGCCTTCTGGTTGCCGCAGGTACGCAGTTTGACACCGTTCGCGGTGGCTGGGGTGTTGGTTTGGGAGTTGTTGTTTCCTTTGGCAGTTTTCTTCAGGCGGC
>DATFRK010000677.1:0-3339 GCA_035263325.1 Pyrinomonadaceae bacterium
CAGTCCCCAAATACCGAGAGGCGATGACCATTGCGGGCAAAGAGTACGCTAAGAGTTTGGCCGCGGGAGAAAAAGCGGACGACTGGGCCAAAGACTTTGACGATGAAGTAGCCCTCCTGAAAAAGTTGCTGGATGAAAAACCGACTGGCACTGACGTTGACAGTTTCTTAACCAAGGCCAGGGGTAAAACTCCGTGCGGGGCAATGCCCTGGCTGCCCATGTGGGACGCCTGCCAGGCATTTGCCTCTCGCGTTAAATACGTCAACTTCAAAAACGGTAGAGGCGTCTTTTTCCTGACTCAGTGGGACACTGAAACGTCACAGGTCAGTAATGCTGGTCTCGAATACGCCTTCCAGGGAATTACCGATGACGGACAGCACTATATATACGGTGAGTTCTCCGTAGCTGCGCCGGTACTGCCCAAAGGCGACGAACCCGAAGTAAAAGCCTGGGACCAAAAGAACTATCTACTCGACCACAACTCTCCGCAGTACCAACAATATCTCCAACCTGTCGTCGCTAAGCTGGAGGCGTTGTCAGCAGACAAGTTTCAGCCCAATCTCGAGTTGTTGGAAAAACTTATGGCTTCGCTGGAGTTGCAACCACAATAATGGCGACGAGTAAGAAGGACGAGACTTTCTATCCCGGGCCGAGTCGCAGTCACCTCGCCGCCTTCCCACCGAAGGAACGTTGGGATGATTGGACCGAACTTGATTCGCGCGCGTGGCCTAAACGAAAGGAACGTCACTACTCCCTAGTTCCAACCACCTGCTTCAACTGCGAGTCCGCCTGCGGCCTACTCGCCTACATAGATAAAGTCACCGGCGAGGTGCAGAAGTTTGAGGGCAATCCGGAACACCCAGGGTCGCGCGGTCGCAACTGCGCCAAGGGTCCGGCAACGCTTAATCAAGTAACAGATCCCGATCGCATTCTTTATCCATTGAAACGCGCCGGCAGTCGTGGCGAAGGAAAGTGGGAACGTTGCAGTTGGGACCACGCCCTCGACGATATCGCTGCCCGCATTCGCAAGGCTATCGTTGAAGATCGACGCGACGAGGTCATGTATCACGTCGGCCGTCCCGGCGAAGATGGTTTCACCGAACGAATCCTTGCCGCGTGGGGCATTGATGGTCACAACTCGCACACGAATATCTGTTCGTCCGGCAGTCGCGAAGGTTATCAACTCTGGATGGGACTCGATCGACCCAGCCCAGATCATGCGAACGCCAAAGTGATTCTGTTGATCAGCGCCCATCTCGAATCGGGCCATTACTTCAACCCTCACGCCCAACGCGTGATTGACGGTAAGGCAAATGGCGCCAAGCTGATCGTGTTCGACACCCGCCTGTCGCACACCGCGACTCACGCAGACTACTGGGTAGCGCCATATCCGGGTTCTGAGGCGGCCATCCTGCTGGCAATTGCCAACTACCTGATTCAAAACGATCTTTACGATCGCACGTTTGTCGAGACCTGGTGGAATTGGAAGGAATACCTGGCGGTAGAACACCCTGAGGTCGACACAAACTTCTCTAATTTTGCGCGCCTTCTAAAAGACGAATACGCAAAGTATACGTTTGAGTTTGCCGCGCAAGAATCAGGAGTGGAGGCGAAAGTTATTGCTGAGATTGCGCAACTGGTGGCAACGGCAGGCACTCGCTTTTCGAGTCACAACTGGCGCAGTGTCGCCTCAGGCGTTAGCGGCGGTTGGACCGTTGCCCGTTGCCTGTTCATGCTGAACGCACTGCTGGGCGCTATCGCCACTGAAGGCGGAGTCTATCCAAACGCGTGGAACAAGTTCGTCCCGCGACCGATTTACACGCCCCCACACCCGAAGATGTGGAATGAGACCACCTGGCCGCGCGAGTATCCGCTGTCAATGAATGAGATGTCGTTTCTCTTACCTCACTTTTTGAAAGACGGTCGCGCCAAACTTGATACGTACTTCACCCGCGTCTACAACCCGGTTTGGACCAACCCCGACGGTTTCTCCTGGATTGAGATGCTCACCGATCCGAATCTCGTCGGCTGCTATGTCGCACTCACTCCGACCTGGAACGAAACTGCCTACTATGCTGACTATGTCTTGCCGATGGGGGTCGGCTCGGAGCGACACGATCTGCATTCCTACGAAACCCACGACTCACAATGGTTGGGCTTTCGCCAACCAGTGATGAAAGCTTTGCGCCAACGCGAAGGACAGCAGATCAATGATACTCGCGAGGTGAATCCGGGTGAGGTTTGGGAAGAGAACGAGTTCTGGTTGGAATTGACCTGGCGCATTGATCCCGACGGCAGTTTGGGTATCCGACAGTACGCCGAGTCGCAGAAGAATCCTGGTACGCGCCTGGGAATCGACGAATACTACGAATGGATCTTTGAGAACTCGGTGCCTGGCCTGCCGGAGAAGGCAGCGGCGGAGAATCTGACGCCGTTGGCATTCATGCGTCGTTACGGCGCGTTTGAAGTGAAACAGAAAATCGGCAAGCTCTACGACCAGGTGGTTGGACCAGAGGAACTGGAAGATACTCGTGAAGATCTACTTGGTCGCGTTTTCACCAGGGCAGCAAAACCGACGGGACCGAACATTGTGCCGTTACCATTGCCCGAAGGTGACGAGGATGGGCGACGTTTTGCGGGCATCAAAGTCAACGGCGAAATTAAACGCGGCTTCCCCACCCCGAGTGGGCGTCTCGAGTTCTACTCCACCACCCTCAGCAATTGGGGCTGGCCCGAACTGGCCATTCCCAGTTACTTCAAGAGTCACGTTCATCCAGACAATCTGCAGGCAGGCCAAACAATCCTAATCTCAACTTTTCGTCTGCCGGTGCAAATACATACCCGCAGTGCTAATGCGAAATGGTTGGACGAAATTGCGCATACGAATCCGTTGTGGATCCATCCTGCGCATGCAGCCGAGATTCAGGTAATCACCGGGGACCTGCTGCGGGTGGAGACTGATATCGGCTACTACGTGGTGCCAGCCTGGGTGACGGAGGGAATTCGACCGGGCATCGTTGCCTGCAGTCATCACATGGGGCGTTGGAAACTGACGGACGAAGGCCAACGACAATTAATGGCGACTGTGAAACTCAAACGCCAGGAGACAAAGTGGGCCCTGAGACGTGAAAAAGGCGTTGAGCCATACCAGTCGGAAGATGCTGATACGCTCCGCATCTGGTGGAAAGATGCCGGCGTCCATCAGAACATGACTTTTCCCGTTCACCCCGATCCAATTTCCGGCATGCACTGCTGGCACCAGGCTGTGCGCGTCCGTGTCGCCCGGCCCGGCGATCAGCCGGGAGACATCTTTGTCGATACGCAGAAGTCGCGCGAGGT
>DATFRK010000678.1:0-6106 GCA_035263325.1 Pyrinomonadaceae bacterium
ATGGTCCCCAGAGAAGTAGCAGAGCGAAGCCCGCGACGGCGGTAGGAATTGCGGTCGGTAGCGAGATGGTGACAATCAGGGCATTGCGACCCCAGAACGAGTAGCGCGACAGTACGTAGGCAGCAAACAATCCGAATAGGACGTTGAAGACGGTGGCCCAGAAACTGGTGACCACTGACAACTTCAATGCGAAGACCGCTTCCGGCGCCGTGAGTGCTGCCCAAAAACTTGCCAGGCCTTTGCTGGTACCGAAGACAAAGATCGACAACAACGGGAGAAATACCAGGGGCAACATCACGAGCAGTAGCGTCCCGATGCTCAAGGGCTTCGCGACATCGAAGCCCTGCACGTGTCTGACTGTGGAAACGGCAGCACTCATGATTCAAGCGGGCGGTCCACCCGCGCTCCTAATTTTGGAGTGCGGCGACCCGGCGCCGCTTTGTGATCGCGATATCGTTTGCGGTTCTCGATCCCAAAGCGGTGACAAGTGCCCACACTCCAGAGTCCAATCGCGTTGGTAACGGGGTGCGCTAAGAACGAACCGCTTCACTCGGAACACGAATTTGGATACGTTGCGTTGGTCCCAAGTATCCTTTACCCCTTTACACAATTGCGTTGTGCGGGTCGCAGGTAGGCTCTTCGACTTCGTTACTAGTGATTCAGCCTTCTGGATCTCAGCGCGTTCGGCAAACTGGGCCATACAAACGCTACGCGTGCCAATAATGAGCAACGCCATCACCAGAATTAGGACCCTGTATCTCTTGCTATTCATCTCAAACCTCGTTCGTACAACTTCAGGCGGCGGCAGACGTCAGGTCGAGGCTTTCGCCTGTAGTAGTCAACCCGCGCCTGGCTAACTCCTTAAGAATCTTTTGCGCACTGTGCTCAACTGTTTCCCGGTCAGTCCAAACAACTACCTCCGGCTCGATCGGTTCTTCGTATGGATCCGACACGCCGGTAAATTCCTTGATCTCCCCAGCGAGTGCTTTCTTGTAGAGTCCTTTCACGTCGCGTTCAGCTAAGACGTCGATCGGACACTTGACATAAACTTCAATGAAGAGCGCGCCATCAGACTCGATTGCCGCCCGCACTTCATCGCGAATAGCGCGATAGGGCGAGATCGCCGCCGTGATCACCCCAACTCCGTTGCGCGACAACAGGCGACTGACATAACCGATGCGGCGGATGTTTGTGTCGCGATCTTCTTTCGAGAAGCCCAGGCCTTTGGAGAGGTTTGTGCGCACCTCATCACCGTCCAACACTTCGACGTTAAGGCCACGTTGACCCAGCTCCTTGACCAGGGCGGTGGTCAGCGTTGTTTTGCCTGCACCTGACAACCCGGTCATCCATAAAGTGAATCCTTTTCGTTGCGACATCATTCCTCCCATTTTTGCGTCGGCCCTTCGGTGGCCGCCCGTTCGTTTAAGTTAACTCGACGATTATTCAGTGCGGTGATGGCCCAGCGAGGGCCAACCCTACTGATAGGCCTCGATCAGCACCCTTGCGACTTCCGGCCGCGAGAATTCCACCGGTGGCAATTGACCCGCACTCAAGAGCTCACGCACTTTTGTGCCTGAAAGGGTCAGGTGATTTACCTGTTCGTGCGGGCAGGTCTTGGCGGACGCCATCGCGCCGCAGGACTTGCAGTAGAACGTGTGATCGAAAAAGAGCGGCGTGATGCCTAGTTCCGCGGGCTCAAACTCATCGAAGATGTAATGTGCGTCATAGGTTCCGTAGTAGTTACCAACGCCGGCATGATCGCGACCAACGATGAAATGTGAACAGCCATAGTTCTTGCGGATCAGCGCGTGAAAGATTGCCTCTCTGGGACCGGCATAACGCATGGCCGCCGGCATCACCGCTAGCACTGTGCGTGAAGCGGGATAGTAGTTGACGAGAATTTCTTCGTATGAGCGCATCCGGACGTCAGCCGGCACATCATCTGACTTGGTCTCGCCCACCAGTGGATGCAGGAGCAGACCATCAGCGATTTCCAGCGCGCACTTTTGGATGTATTCATGCGCGCGATGAACCGGGTTGCGAGTCTGAAAGGCTACTACTCGGCGCCAGCTCCGCTCCTTAAAGAGGGCGCGCGTTTGCCCTGGATCCTTGCGGTATTTTGGGAACGATAGATCACTGGGTCGGTTTATCAGACTGATACGTCCAGCCAACAACCACTCACCCTGGTTGTAGAGCGACTGCACTCCCGGATGTGCTTCATCTGTCGTGCGGTAAACATTCTCGGCTTCGCGAACTTTGTCGTAGATGTATTTCTCAGAAAGGTGCAGCAGGCCGAGGAGAAGTGCACCCTGGTAGAGAGCAACCTCATCACCCACGCGCAGTCCTCTTGCTTCGTCACTGGAAACAGCCAGGGTGATCGGAATGGACCAGGCGACTCCGTTGGCCAGGCGCATATCTGAAACAACGCCCAGGTAGTCGGCCTCGCCCAGGAATCCCTCGATAGGCGAATAAGCTCCGGTAGCAATCATCAACAGGTCTGAAACCTGTTTGCTGTTAAGTTGCAGCCTGGGAAATCTGCCTGCGAATCGTTCCAGCTGTTTGCGCTCGGCTCCTTTGAGCTCACGGTTAACGAGTGCGCCGCCATGGGGACTAATTAGTTTCATGTGCTTGTTTCCTTCGCTGATTATTGATGTAGACCACATTCAGTTTTTTTGAATCCGCGCCAACGTCCAGCGCGTTGGTCTTCATTGATTTGCACCGGTGTGGTGCAGGGCACACAGCCAATTGACGCGTAGCCCTGGTCGTAGAGCGTGTTGTAGGGAACATCGTGCTCCCGAACGTATTTCCAGACTTGTTGCTTGGTCCAACCGGCCAGCGGGTTGATCTTAACGAGGTCAAACTTGCCATCGTGTTCGATCACTTTCGCCTGCGCACGAGCAGGGGATTGGTCGCGCCGGATCGCCGTAATCCAGGCTCGCAGACCGGCGAGCATGGCGCGCAATGGTTCCACCTTCCGCGAACGGCAACAGAGATCTGGATCGCGCTCCCAAAGTCTTTCTCCGTGCCGCAGCGCCTGCTGTTCCAGAGAACGGGTTGAAGTACGTCGCTCCAGTTGAACGCCGTAACGAGCAACCAGTCGATCGCGCAGTTCGTAGGTCTCGGGGAAGAGCAGATCGGTGTCTAGATAGAAGATGCGGGCGTTCGGGTCGATGCGCGCGACCATATCGACGAGAACGCAACCCTCAGTGCCAAAACCAGTGGCCAGCGCGACCTCAGATCCAAACTCTTCGAGCGCCCAACGCAGCACAGTTTGTGGCGGCGCATCTTCAAAGTCCTCAGGCAGGGCGAAAAGCTCCCCGTCGACAGTGCGAAAACTCAGGGCGGTATTTGCACTCATCATCCATTTGCTGCTCAGGCAGCAACCTCCATCCGTTCGTTTTGCTGGATATCTAATCCGAACCAGTCCAGTTCCTGGCGCAGATTCACGACCTGGCCCACCACGATCACTGCCGGAGCACGCAACCGCTCATGCTCGACGACGTCAGCGATATTTCGGAGTGTTCCAGTTACTGTTTGCTGTGTTTCGTAAGTACCCCAACGGATAACTGCTACGGGTGTGTCACTCGCGCGGCCCGCGGCAATCAGTTCGGCGGCGATGCGACGAAGATGTGCGACACCCATCAAGATCACGAGAGTGTCTGCTGCCTTGAAGTGTTGGAGTTCTGGGCTGAATTCACCGTCTCCGGCTCGCGCGGCAGTGACAATTGCCACTGACGATGAGAGACCACGATGTGTCAGGGGAATCCCCGCATATGCTGGAGCTGCCAGCGCAGCACTCACACCAGGCACGATTTCAAACGGAACGCCCGCGCGACGGAGTGCCACCGCTTCCTCGCCACCGCGACCAAAGAGAAATGGATCGCCGCCTTTGAGGCGAATCACGACCTTTCCGGTTCGGGCCCGGTCGATCAGGACGCGGTTGATTTGTTCCTGCGAAGTTTGTGACCCGCGACCCACCTTACCGACGTAGACGCGCTCAACTTGTGGTACAGCCTGGTCCAGTAATTCAGGATTGACCAGGTAGTCGTAAACGACTACGTCGGCTCGCTGAAGCAGACGCAGTGCCTTAACTGTCAACAGACCGGGATCGCCAGGTCCCGCACCGACCAGGTAAACATGTCCCGAGCCTGTAAACGACTGGAACCCAGTTTCTCTTATTCGTTCAACGGCGGCGTCGATAACCAAAGGATGGGCCGCCAGTGGTTCAGTGATTTGATAAGTCACACCTGGGTGACCATTTGCTGCTGCCTGTACTTCAACTGGAATATCTCCACGCGTGTGCCGGCCGGGCGAGAGAAAGTAGGGATGGACAATAATGTGCTTGGCACCCGCTGCAACTAGTTGAGCGTAGCCTTCCGCGATTGTCGGGTTAGCAAGCTCCAGAAACGCAGCGACGACGAGTGGGAACCGTCCTCGCTCGCCGATCCGCGTCGCCGCCAACCGTACATCTTCGTTGGCCTCTTCGCGCCGGCTGCCATGCCCTACCACCAGTACCGCTGTCTTGCTGCTTTCGCTCATTTACTCACTCTCCAGTCCTTGTGGCTGGAATCGGCAAAAGATCACAACGCCAGGTGAGTAGGTAGGCGAGACTAAGTTGTAGATAGAGCCTTGTTTCTCTTAGGTAAGAAAGTCTGAAGTTAACGCGAGGTGAAAAGAATCGAGTCTACCTTGACAGGTTTTCCCAACGTGTAGCATGCTACCGCCGCATCCCTCGATGCCCAACCTTACGGCGTAGAACCTGGGTATTCGCCCTGTTTTTCATCTAGGTTCCCAAGGAATTCGTTCTAAAAAGGGGAAAGTCTCGATGTCCACCACTGCCCGCTCTGTGGTTACCTGTCTCCTCAATCGCCGACTGTTTTTAGCACTAGCGCTATCGCTGTTAGCCGTCTGGCTTGGCGGTAACCTCTACTCAATCAGCCAGGCAGCGCGCGAACGGGCTGCGGATGACGGCGGCACCGTGCACGCGGAATCGGAATTCGTCAACAGAGTTCCGGTTTTCGCGAATGATGTCGTGTACAACCCAGTCGACCAGATGCTTTACGTGAGCGTGCCTTCCAGTGTTGGCCCAGGCGGTAATTCGATCGTCTCAGTCAACCCCACAACCGGAGTGGTTGGTACACCGGTGTTTGTGGGCAGTGAGCCAGGCAAGTTGTCGATGTCTGACGATGGTCACACGCTGTACGTGTTTCTCGAAGGCGCTTATGCAGTCAGAAGATACGACACCTTAACTCAAACACCGGGTCAACGCTTTACTGTGGGCCAGGACTCTTTCTTTGGTGTTTATCGAGCGGGCGATTTGGCTGTGGCGCCAGGGAATCCTAACCTGGTAGCGGTCGCCAGATATTATCTCGGTACCAGTCCACTGGAAGCGGGCGTAGCTGTGTTTGACAATGGCGTGCAGCGCACGACCACGACGCCTGGCCATATTGTTGGCGCGAATTCACTTGCATTCTCGGCGAGTGAAACCAAACTCTACGGCGGTGGCGACCAGCCGCTCGAGACAATGACCGTCAACGCCTCGGGCGTAACCATCGCGAGTAACACCTCTTTCAACGTCGGTCAGTCAATCAAGTTTGCCGATGGCCGCATTTACAGTTCGAGTGGACAAGTAGTGAATCCGGATACGGGTGTTTTATTGGGCACCTTTTCCGGCACCACCGGCACGATTGCTTTTGTTCCAGATCCGACGGTCGGTCGAGCTTACTATGTAGTGCGTGACTTCAGTGGTGGGGCGATCACTTTAAAGGCATACGACATCAACACCTTTGTCCAGGTCGGAAGCGCAACCTTGGCCGGCATAACTGGTGATCCGACCGCCCTGGTCCGTTGGGGAACAAATGGACTCGCCCTGCGAACGTCAACCGGTCAACTCCAGATCATCAGGACGTCTTTGATCCCCTCTGCCGATCCGAGTCCCACTCCCACGCCGCCGTTACCGACGCCTACTCCGACACCCACACCGGTGGTGCCAACGTTCATTCGCAAGGTCACCTTACCGAACAACGACATGGTCATTAACCCGACCAACCAGCAGCTTTACTTGAGTGTCCCCAGTTCCGTTGGCGCGAGGGGAAATAGCGTTACG
>DATFRK010000679.1:0-3638 GCA_035263325.1 Pyrinomonadaceae bacterium
GGTACAGCTGTACGTCACGCATTTAAACTCAGCTGTTGCCAGACCGCTGAAAGAGTTGAAAGGATTCAAACGGGTTTCGGTAAGACCGGGCCAGTCGATTACGGTTTCGCTGCCGTTAACTGCTACAGCGTTGTCCTACTGGGATGCGGCCAGGCACGAGTTCGTAGCTGAGCCTGGCAAGGTCGAGATCATGGTGGGCGCATCGTCGGCCGATTTGCGTTTGCGGCGAACAATTGCGGTAAAGCCCTAATAGAGAACTATTGACAGGTTCGTTAGAATGCTTTTGTTCGATCAAACGATCGAAAATTCAATCCCCAGCCAAAGTAAACATTTCTTTATGGAGGAATTGCCATGACTCCAATAAGGTTGCTGCTAGTTTCCTGTTGTCTTCTAGGAGTAGTCGCACTAATCGTCGGAGGCTCTCGGGCATCCGCTTTTACGATCACCGCAATCCAAGATGCGCCTGCCTCCGCAGACAAACTCGTGTACGCCGACTTTGAAAATAACGTTGACAATCATCCAGCGAGCAGTCGTGGTGGCCAGGTGAATATGTTTGGCTACGAGGAGAATGCCACCCTGAAGGCAATATTTAAGGGCAGCAAGGCGAATCCGTCGGTGCCCGATCTGGTAAGAACGTCAAAAGACAACAACAACAAGGCCCTTGCGTTCGACTACCAATTGGTTGGCCCAAACAACTGGGCGGGAGTAACGGTGGAAATTCATGGCCAACCAGACAAGGACGGAAAAACCGTTTCCGACGATGTGAGTGGCTACAAGTTCCTAACCCTGCAAGCATACGCAACCGGAGTGGAGTCTTTGAGGGTTGAATTTGTCAGCAAAGGACAGGGTATTATGATTTCCAATGGCAACCCCGAGATGGTCTTTCGGATCACTCCCGGATTCAATACCTACAAGATTCCGCTCAAGTCAATCTCCCAGCCGCAGTACGGCGAACCAAGAGTGTCGCCCAAAGACGTGCTAAAGAAGCTGACCTCAGTGAATGTCAGTGCTACTTGCGGTCCGTGTACACCAATCAGCGGCACCGTGGTGATCGACAATCTAGTTTTCCAAAACTGAACGGAGAATCTCGGCGGCAGCGAGGCTCAAGGTTTGGTACTGCCGCCTTCATGGCTTGATTTGTTGAACGCACGCACGTACTTGATCAGTGATGCGATTTGCTGGTCGCTCAGTTTTTTCTCGAACTTAGGCATGCCGCCTTTGCCGTTATGGATCGTAGCGGCAAGGCGCTCGTCAGTGACATCTTCCTGCCACCATTTCTCATCGGTGAAGTCGGGAACGTCCAGCATAGCTCCGGTGGTAGTCTTGCCGCGCCCGTCGTCTCCATGACAACGAATACAGTTTTCAGTGAACAGTCGTTTTGTTTCCGCTAGCTGTTCTCGGTCTTTGTCACTACTTTGTGAGCTTTTGGCACTCTCTTGAGAGAGAGCTTGCCAGCTTAGAAAAATGACGGTGCTCAGGAGTGCTGCTTTGATCAGTATTTTCATCACGAGTCGCTTATTAGCTGTACCAGAATCAAAAATGTGGCCGGGGTTGCTCTCAACCCTGGCCACCATAACATTCGCGATTGTACTGCCGCTGTCAACTCGTGCAGAGGGCACCTGGTCTTGGTGGACGAACCTTTGCAGTGCGGGCCTACTTTGGAGTGCGGCGACCCGTCACCGCTTTGTGATCGCTCGCAACTTGATATAACCGGATCACAAAGCGGCGACGAGTCGCCGCACTCCAAAGTAGTTCCGTAATCCAAGAATTCAGCAGATCAAAGAGATGAATCTTAGAACAATGAATCGCACACTTCTTATTGCTGCTTTTTGTCTCGCAGCCTTTCCTGTTCTCGCCAACTCAAGGCCGGGACAGACTGTTTCCTTCAACGACGACTGGCGGTTTCACCTCGGCGATGTGCCAGACGGACAGAATCCACAGTTGGATGATTCGCAATGGCGCAGTCTCGATCTGCCGCACGACTGGAGTATCGAGGGTGAATTCAGTGAAAAGAATCCCGCCACTCCCGGCGGCGGTGCGTTACCGGGCGGAACTGGCTGGTATCGCAAAACCTTTACGCTACCGCCGGGAGCCAGGGACAGATTGGTCTTCATTGATTTTGATGGTGTCTACCGCAACAGCGAAGTGTGGCTCAACGGACAGTACCTGGGTAAACGTCCGTACGGGTACAGCTCCTTTCGCTATGAACTCACCCCGCAGCTGAAGTTTGGCAAAGAGAAGAACGTCATTGCGGTCAAGGTAGACAACTCAAAACAACCCAACTCGCGCTGGTATTCCGGTTCCGGCATCTATCGAAATGTTTGGCTAACTGTGACTGACAAGGCGCGGGTC
This sequence comes from Pyrinomonadaceae bacterium, assembly GCA_035263325.1. Lineage (GTDB taxonomy): Bacteria > Acidobacteriota > Blastocatellia > Pyrinomonadales > Pyrinomonadaceae > PSRF01. The sequence goes on from DATFRK010000679.1 coordinate 2,353, forward strand.
GAACAATGGGGTACTTACATCACCACACCGGCTGTCAGTGCGACGGAAGCAAGGATCGAAATCAAAACTCGGGTACGGAATGACGCGGATAGTGCTGTACCCGCCTCGTTGAGAACTGTGATTCTCAACGCTGAAGGAATGGAGGTAACTCGTAATGCCGCGAGCGAAACTGTTGGCCGCGGTACGGCAACTGAAATTCTGCAAACACTCAAAGTGTCAAGCCCCAGGTTGTGGTCTGTCGACAATCCCTACCTGTACAAAGCAGTGTCCGAAGTTACGCAGGGCGGGAAGGTGGTTGACCGTTACGAGACGCCGTTTGGCATTCGTTACTTCTCGTTCGATAAGGACAAGGGATTCTTTTTGAATGGCCAGCCGTTGAAGATTCTGGGCGTATGCGATCACCACGATCTAGGTAGCCTTGGTGCGGCGGTGAACACACGCGCTCTGGCACGTCAACTCCAGATGTTAAAGGACATGGGCATCAACGGTTTTCGCACTTCACATAACCCACCCGCGCCTGAGCTGTTGGAGTTGTGTGATCGCCTGGGTTTCATCGTGATGGACGAAGCGTTTGATATGTGGAAGAAAGGCAAGACCGATTTTGACTATCACCTCGACTGGGATGAATGGCACAAACGCGATCTCGAAGACATGGTATTGCGCGATCGAAATCACCCCAGCGTCTTCATCTGGAGCATCGGCAACGAGGTCGCCGAACAGTGGAGTGATAACGATGCCAATGCCGGCCCTATCGCCAAAGAGCTAGCCGGCATTGTGCGCGCGCTGGATAAAACTCGCCCAGTCACGGCGGCGTGCAACAACGTCAGCGCGAAGAACGGTGTTATAGCCTCGGGCGCACTCGATCTCGTTGGTACAAACTATGCGCATGAGCGACTGGCGACGTTCCCCGAATTGTTCGCTGGACAGAAAATCATTGGTACCGAAACGACGTCTGCCCTCGCGACGAGAGGAAGTTACGATCTTCCTTCTGATCGTGTTCGTCGCTGGCCGCCACGTTGGGATCTGCCACTGAAGGATGGCAACGCTGACTTCAGTTGTTCTGCTTACGACAACTGTAGTACTCCCTGGGGCTCCACACACGAAGAGACCTGGAAGGTAGTAAAGCCCGCGGACTTCTTCTCTGGAATGTTTATCTGGACTGGCTGGGACTACCTTGGTGAACCAACTCCGTATTCGTGGCCTGCGAGGAGTTCGTACTTCGGGATTATCGATCTGGCAGGTTTTCCCAAAGATGTTTACTACATGTACCAGAGCGAATGGACCAC
>DATFRK010000680.1:0-4539 GCA_035263325.1 Pyrinomonadaceae bacterium
GTCGCTTCGCTCCGGTTCTAATTTCGGTTCGGGCGACGTTTACAGTCACAAGGGCGATTAAAAAGATTTGGTGCACCCGGCAGGGCTCGAACCTGCGGCCTTCTGATTCGAAGTCAGACGCTCTATCCAACTGAGCTACGGGTGCTGACAGCGCAGATGTTAATTGGTTAGGGAAGAATAGACAACAGCTGCCCTGCCGTCTGCGACGATGGTTCTTGGTACTTTGTACTTTGTCTTCGTGCTTTGTTCTTTGTCCTTCGTACTTTGATCAGAACGCTCAGATCACACAAGGCATCAAGAGAAACGAAGACAAAGCACCAAGCACCAGCCCAAACCGCAAGGCCGAAGGCCGAAAGCCCCTCATTTCCCCTGAACTTGTTTCCTCACAAACTTCACCAGATCCGTTATCTCTTCCGGCTTGAGCTTGTCCTTGAACGACGGCATTGCCTCTTCACCGTTGGTGATCATTTTGATGAGTTGTTCGTCAGTGTGCTTGACGGCATGGTCAGCCTTCAGTGACGGCACCTTGATTTGTTTACCTTCAACCTTTACCAGTCCGCCTTCGTAGTTTGGGCCATGACACGATTCGCAGTTCTTCTGGAAGTTCTGGCGCGCGGCGGCAAATTCATCCACTGGTGTACCGGCTGACGTCGCTGCGGTCGGCGCCGCGCTATTTGTCGGTGCCGCGGTTTCCGTGCAAGCGATGGCCAATAGTGCGAGTACAGTGCAGGCGAGTACGAGAAAGGTTGTTTTCATCTTTACGAGTTCTCCGCTGGTGATATTCGTTTTGTTAAGGGGTTGCGGGAGTATACCGAAGTGAACAGTTGACGCAAAATTCATTTCAACTGCACCACCCATTCTGCTATCTCTTTTTTCTCTTGATCCGTAAGCTTCGTTGCGAAAGACCTCATCGGGGGCTCGAGTCCATAAGCAGTCGGGTCATTTAACAGACTGACAATGTCGTCAACTGTCCGCCGTGGCTTCGCTGCGACACCCAGCAAAGGGGGAAATCGCAAGTTGCCTTGTCGGGCACCTTCGCCGTGGTTGCCATGACACGTGGCGCAAAGTTTGACGTATGCTGCGGGCGGTTCCCCTTGCGAGTTGGAGACAGAGTTGGCGCTCAGCACTACCGGATGTGGGGTGAATGGAGCCTGGCGGAACGCCGCCTCCTCGTTCGCCTGCCGCGCGAGTTGTTGACGTGTGCGCGGATCTCTCCTGTCGCTCAGATATGAAACTGTCGTCATGGATACTACCAGCAGACAACAAAAGGCCAAGATCGTGCCCGCAATCAGGCGTTGTGGTTGGGCTGAGAACTTCCTTAACCTTGGCTGGTCCAACCAGGGCAGGCAAGCGAGTACTAGTAGCACCAATGCCGGGCCCACAACGCCAATAATTGATCCCAGACCACCAGGCACGTATTTCAAAGACTGGTACAGCCAAAGAAACTGTGCCCCTGGACGGGGCAAGTAGTCTGCGGTGGAGCTTGAAGCGGAGGGACCTAATGGCGCCGGGAACTTCGCCGCAAAAAGTGCAAGGATAAAAAATGCCAGGCTACCGGCAATCAGATGAAGTCTCAGCCTGGACCAGTGGCGAATGAGGTTCAAGCCGTACCCCCGCCACCAGACCACGAGCAAAATGAGAAAGGGCGTGACCAGCACGTGCAAGGCGAAGAAACGAGAGAGGGTGAGCGAAGAGATCTCACTCCCACCAAGCAGCCAAAGGCGGGCATTCCTACCAATCAGCGGCAATCCACCCACTAATCCTTCGGCGACGCGCGTACTGAAAAAAGCCCGAGCATCCCAGGGCAGGGAATATCCTGTTGCGCCCGCCGCCATCGTCAGACCGAGCAGTAGTACAGCCCCGACCCAGTGCCCGGGGCAGTGGCGATAAGTTTCAGCTGCATAGAGAAGAACCAAGTGCACGAAGAGAAATAATGGCAACCACTGTGAACCGAAGTGATGTAACGAACGAATCCACGAGCCGCTGGCCAGAACCTTCTCGATGAAGGTCACCGTTACGTGAGCATGGTCTACCGACGGGACATAGTAAAAGGCCAGCAGTACTCCGGTAACTAGTTGGACCAGGAGAAGAGCGGCGACTATCCCACCCGTCGTCTTAGTCCAGGCACGCCATCCATTTTGTTCGCCAGGTGTTTTGCGGGATGGATTCATGCCTTTGCGTTGTGATCAATGGTTTGGACTTGAAGTCTTCCGTCCTGTTGCCGCGAAGGAAGTAGGTCCAGACCGCGACGTGCGGGGCCACTCAGCCGGGAGCCGTCCGCGGCGAAGAAACTCTCGTGACAAGGGCAGGAGAAGCGATTTGTTTCTTTGTCCCAGGCCACTTCGCAACCTTCATGCGGACAAATTGCCGAGAGCACCTGATTGTTTTTGGCAGGTAGCACAAAGACATTGCGCTCCTCGGTGGTAGTCGCCCAGCCGCTGACGCGTTCGGTGGCGATCTTTTTCGGCAACGGCACATTGCCCGAGATTTCTGAGATCGGCGCGACGTCGATCCACTGGTTAGTGGCCAGGGCAATTCTGGGCCGGAGGAAACGAAAGGCAGCCGCGCTAATCGTGGTGAACGCACCGGCGCAGAGCCCAAGTGGCAGCAGTAAGAGAAAGGCCCGGCGCGTCTTGTTCGGGCCGTTTTCGTTAACGTCGTTGGCGGACATGGGCAGTCATTCTGTCTGGGATCAAGTAAAGGGCGCAACTGGCGGCCCCAGGTTTCAGGTCTCGGGTCTCCGGTTTCAGGTCAACACCGGACACCCGATCCCGAGGCTTAACACGATGCCCTAATATAGGACGACCACCCCTCACCTTTTCTTCCCCAGTTGCAATCAGCCAGCATACTGGGCAGAATGTTCCCACATCGCGAAAGCTTGCCCAAGGTCACGCAACTAATCTTTGTACGGAATTTGAGGTTACCAACATGATCAGCGACAAAGATCAAGGCACTGCTACACGAGGCTCACTTCGACTAGCCCCCGCCTGCGACGAGGTGGAAGAGCAAAAAGCAAAACTGCCAAGGCAGTTTGTTAACTTCACTTTCTATCGCGCCCGACCCGAATGGCGTTTACTCTCCGACGACGACAAGCAACGGTGCAAGGGAGAGTTTATCAAGACGGTTGATGCATTTCGTGACCGCTTGTTGATGCACTCCTACTCAACCGTCGGCCTGCGCACAAATGTTGACTTCATGATCTGGCGGATTGGCTACGAGCTCGATCCGATTCAGGAGATGACGGGTCAGTTAAACCGCACGGAGATGGCGAAGTACATTGAGCCGTCGCAATCGTTCCTCTCGATGACGAAGCGTTCAATGTACATTGACAAGGACAACCCTGAACACGTCGAGGATCGTTTACATATTGTGCCCGGCAAGTCGGAGTACTTGTTTGTCTATCCGTTTGTGAAAACCCGGGAGTGGTATTCACGTCCGGCGGAAATCCGGCAGGAGATGATGGACGAGCACATCCGGATCGGCATGAAGTACCGGTCGGTGAAACTCCACACTACCTATTCCTTCGGTCTTGACGATCAGGAGTTCGTCGTAGCCTTTGAAACAGATCATCCCGCTGATTTCCTGGACCTGGTTCAAGAACTCCGCGAAACCAAGGCCAGTTCCTATACTTTGCGCGACACTCCGATGTTCACTTGTCGCCAACGAACTTTGGCAGAGTGTCTGCTAGCACTTGGTTAACGAAAACAGTATCCACAGATTACGCAGATTACGCAGATCTACCTAAAGAAAAGGCATCGGTGTAATCTGCGTAATCTGTGGATCTCTTTTATGCGACGAACCACGTTCTTCTTAGCCGGCGTCGTTCTCCTCACCGCAAGTTCAATCCTTCATTCACAGACAAAACAACCTCAATACGAGTACCTCTGGTATGAAGCCGAAAACATGCGCGGTTTTTCTACCGGTGTGCTTGGCGCTCCGGTGGCAAATAATTCCTACCAGAATTTGCCGCGTGCGAAGGCCCCCGGGTGGGGAATGAATGGACCGGGAGTGTCAGCTGAGTGGACCCAGGGTGGAGAGAGTGAGTGGAACTCCGCTGCGGCGAGTGCTGATGAAACCAAAGCGACCATCTACCAGGATTTCGAAATACCTCGCGCAGGCCAATACCACCTCTGGGTGCGCTATGCGGATTGGGCCAATCGCACGGAAAACTTCCTCGTCACCATCGCCCAAAACGGCGGGGAAGTCTTGCGGCACGAATTTGGGGTCAAGGATCTTGTTGATCCGCACGACGAAGTCAGCCTGTACTGGGGCTGGGCATTTACCTGGGACACAGCCGTCACTACGCTGCAAAAAGGACCTGTGCGTCTCTCTTTCCAAATAGAAAAAGCTGCCGAAGCGCGCCGCCACGTCGACTGTTTCCTCCTAACCAACAACGACACTTTCAGGCCTTCAGGAAGACGCAAGCCCGACTTCGCCGCTATGAGATATTTGCGAGAATGGTCCAACTCCCGCCAGCCTTTGAGTTCGCTAATCAAAACAAGCGATGCACCACTTCCTGAGTCGTGGCTGCGCCCAAAG
>DATFRK010000681.1:0-10642 GCA_035263325.1 Pyrinomonadaceae bacterium
TCATGATCTGCGTGATAGCTGAGGCAAGTAGTTTTAGGTGCGATTTGATCCCCAAAACATTCTCGTAATCGACTTCGGTCAACTGGGCGATGTCGTCCTGAGCCTTCCGGCTTTGCGCGCCCTGCGTAACAAATTTCCGCACGCCCGGATCACGGTGGCAGTTGGCAAACCGGGCGCTGAAATTATCAAACTCTCCGGCTACAGCGACGCTCAACTGGAGGTCGATCGCGTAGCTTTGCGCGATGGTAACAAGCTGGTATCGATTGGCCGGATAATCAAACTCATTGGGCAGGTGCGCAGTGGTAAGTTTGATTTTGTGGTTGACCTGCATAGCCTGTCCGAAACAAACCTACTGGGCTTTCTTTCGGGTGCGCCGCATCGACTTTACTCGCGTCGACCCGGAAGATCATTGGACTATCTCTCAAATTTCACGCCCCGGCCGCCGGCGGAGGCAAAGAATAGCCACCTGGTTGATCGCTACCTCGATGTACTCAAGCCCCTGGGAATTGAGAACCCAGCTCGCCGGCCCTATCTAAAGACCAGTGCGTCGGCGGATCAAGCAATCGAGGCGCTGCTCAAGAAAGAGAAGGCCGACACGGGCGAACTGCTGGTTGGTCTGTTTCCCGGCTCCGGACACGCAGGGCGGCGTTGGCCAATCGAGAAGTTTGCGGAACTTGCAGATTACTTAACGCGAAACAACCGCGTACGCGTAATTGTTTTTGTCGGACCAGAAGAACGGGAACTCATCCCGACAATGCGTCCACTTTTCCAACCGACGACCCTATTCTTTGATAAATTGACCATTCCTCAACTGGCTTCCGCCCAGGCCCGGCTGACGTTGTTTGTTTCTAACGACACTGGTCCAATGCACGTAGCGGCGGCAGTCGGTACTTCGGTGATTGTGCTGATGGATCGACCCACACCCCATGTTTTTGTTCCGATAGGCGATCAGCATCGCTTAATCTTCAGTCGAGCGGTGGGTGAAATTTCGGTTGCTGAGGTCTATAAAGTTGCCCATGAAGTACTCGCGAGCAACAGAACCGACCAACTCTTTTCGTTCTCGGAACAACGCTGATTCGTCTTCTGGGACAAAGTGGCTGGTGCTTCACTCGCTCGGGTTTCAAGGAGTGCTGTCCATGAATTTTAGGCAATCGCGAAGCCGGAAGATGCAACTGGCAATCGTCTCGCTGGTTGCCGGGACCGCGCTGTTTTCGGTCAGGGTCGCGGCGCAACAACAGAAGGACGAGGTACTGCGCACGAACACCGAACTGGTGGAATCCCGTATTACGGTGCTCGACAAGCAAGGAAACTTTGTCGACGGTCTCGACCGCGGGCAATTTCAACTGATGGTCGACGGAAAGCCGCGGCCGATAAGTTTCTTTGAACGCATCTCCTCGGGCAGCCCACGTGAGGCCGAGCTAGCTGCGCGAACTAACGCCACCGGAACCGCTGTTACACCCGCCGCGCCTACCGCCACGGTAGTGCCCGGCCGCACGATCGCATTCTTCATCGACGACATGCATTTGGAAGCCGAGAGCCTGGTGCGAACAAAACAGATGCTCCGGCACTTTCTCGATCACGAGATGAGCTCAAGGGACTCAGTCGCGATCACCGCGGCCAGCGGACAAGTCGGATTCCTCGGGCAATACACCAATAACAAGGAAGTGCTCAACACGGTAATTGAAAGATTGCTGCCGCGTACTTACGAAGCGCGCGGTTATGGAACCGGCAGCACCGTGATGAAGGAGTTCGACGCACTAATCATCGATTCAGCGGCCACCAAAGCGACCGGCGATGTCTACAACTTTTATCTGCGCGAGTGCATCGTGCAATCCAATCCGCCGAAGCAGGTGGCGGCTGCGCGCGCAGCGATTGTTGCGAGTTGTGATACGCAGGTGCGAAACAGCGCGCGGGCAGTGCTGGTCCAGGCGGGCACGATTACCAAAAACATGTATGCGTCGCTCGAATCGTTGATGCGCTCGGCCGCTCGCGCGCCGGGACGCAAGATCGCGTTCTTTGTTTCTGATGGTTTTCTATTGGACGCCGGACCGCACTCGCCGGATCTGCGCGGCCGTCTTGACAGCGTGATCGACACCGCGCAAAAGGCTGGCGTGGTCGTCTATACGATCGATTCACGAGGGTTGAGTAGCGACGGAGTGGATCTCAAACAAGGAAACGCGCGGCCCGATGTCGGCCGACCGTTGGGTGAAATTGAGACGCGCCAGAATGCCATGAACGCGCTGGCCGGCGATACGGGCGGTCGTGCGCTTCGCAATCAGAACTACTTTGATAAGTGGGTCGGCAAAGTGTTGGATGAAACTTCAAACTACTACTTGCTGGCCTGGCGACCCGATACAGATACAGAAAAGATCGCCAAGTTTCGCAACCTTAAGATCTCCGTCCTCGGACGGCCGGAGCTTACGGTGCGAGCGCCCCGCGGATATGTTGAAGGTGCGCCCGCTACCGTCGACACAACCAGAGCCCTGGAAGCCGGGAACAAGCCAAAGGGTCCGGAAGGAGAAATTGTGGCCGCGCTCAATGACTATCATTCTAGTGACGCGCTGCCGACCTTGCTTTCACTTACCTATTTGAACACACCCGCCAACGGGCCGGTCATTACTTCCTCAATGCAAATCGCCAACCGCGGAATCAGCTACGGTGATGACGGCAAACAGGCCGCGACGATCAAGCTGGCAGGCGTGGTTCTGAACGATAAAGGAAAGGTGCTCTCGAGCTTCAAGAACCAATTGAATCTGGATCCGCCGAATGGCGGCGGCACGGAAGGCGGAGTTATCTACAACCAGCATACGCCGCTTGCGCCAGGGATTTACCAGGTGCGCGTCGCCGCGCGCGATGAAAAATCGGGGCGAGTCGGCAGCGCGATGGAGTGGATCGTGATTCCGGATCTGACTAAGAGCCAATTGACGCTTAGCAGTCTATTGCTCGGCGGCCAAGTGCTGGAGAACACCACAGCCAAGGGGGCGAATCCGCAGGTTCAACTTAGCGTTGACCACCGGTTCGCGCGCTCGGCGCCCCTGGGGTACTGGGTTTTTGTCTACAATGCCAGGAGAGACGCCGCTGGCAAGACCCAACTGACGGCCCAGACCTGCGTGCTGCGCAATGGACAGCCAGTCATAACTTCACCGCAACGAAAACTTGGCAGCGATACCCAAGATCCCAAGCGTATCCCCTTCGGCGATGAAGTAGCGCTAAAGACGTTGGCCCCAGGCAGTTACGAGTTGCGCGTCACAATCACCGACGGTATTGCGGGCACCAGCGTTACCAGAACAATCGATTTCACTCTGCTATGACGGCCGATATCCCTCTAGTGGCTCAATTTCCCCCCACGAACAGGACACCTGCAATTTATAACCCAATTGCCAAAACCGTGCGCTTTTGACCGACCCCTACCCTCCAAGCCAAATCATTCTATCTAAACAAAGTTGACTATAGACAAACTACGTTTAAACTACTAATATGGCTTGGGCTCGCTAGGCCGGCCCCCGCATTCTGAAGTTTTTTGCGTAGCCGCCCGCCTCACTAGTCCACTTTCCAATTTGGCCCCCTGCCCCGCAAATTAGGGAGAAAACAATGTCTAGCATGATGAAGAGAATAACCCCGATAGCCTTTTGTCTCTTTGCTTTAGGCTCAGTAGTGAATGCGCAGAACAATCTCACCGCCAAGGCTAGTAGCGTTACGCCCACCGCGGTGGCGGAAAGTGACCGTACCCGCGATGGATTGGTCGGCCCCGTGCGACGCGTTCGAACTGAAGTCGCTAAACTCTCGACCCAGGATGGTAAGCCAATTGAAACTAAACACGTGGTGCTCGAGGTGGTGGCCTATGACCTGAAAGGCAACAAGACGGAGAACCAGTATTTCCCGATTGCCGGTTCCACTCTTACGGGCAAGGAAGTGTACAAATACGACGAGAAGGGCAACATCAGCGAGATGACGCTTTTGAACAGCGATGGCTCGTTGTTGAGCAAAGAGATTTACAAGTACGAGTTTGACTTCGCCGGCAATTGGAACAAGATGACCACCTCAGTGGCCGTCGTTGATGGAGGGAAACTAACTTTTGAACCAACCGAAGTCACTTACCGGTCGATCATGTATTACCTCGACGAGAACATGGTGAAGATGGTGACTCCCGGTAGTACTCCTGCCACGCTGCCAGCAGCAACGAATCCTCCGCCGGCAACTACAAGTGCCAGCGTCGAAACAAAACCAGTTAGAGGAAACGCCAAGGATCGCAAGACCTCTCCGGCGTTGCCTTCTTCCACAGTGTCAGCCAGCAACTTAACCGCACCGGGAGCAGTTGATGTAAAAACTGTCGCAGTAAATTCGAATTCCGGCGCGCCAATAGTCAACCTCGACGGCGAACCGCCCCCGAGTCCCGCACCCAAGCCAATCCTGAAACCTGTTTCCGGCGGTGTTCTCAATGGTACGGCCATTACCTTGCCACCACCAGTATATCCGGAGCCAGCCAAGCGCATGAGAACGCAGGGAGTGGTTGAGGTGAGCGTAGTGTTGGATGAAACGGGTAAGGTTATTTCAGCCAACGCTATCAGTGGGCCAACGATATTGCGAGAGGCAGCAGTTCAGGCCGCTCTCAAAGCGAGATTTTCACCTACAAAACTCTCCGGACAACCGGTCAAGGTTTCTGGAACAATCAACTACAAGTTTGCGCTAGTTCCCTAGCCTGCCTTCTTAGTGGCGCATGGGGTTGCCGGTGCGCCACCATTCCTTCTTTTCCAACCAATTGTCTTCTCGTAGGAGAATCTCATGGCACTAACCGGACACCTCAGCGATCTTTCACTTTCAGAACTCATTGAGTTCTTTTGCAATCAGAGGAAGAGCGGCAGGCTGAAAGTCCTGTACCCCAAGGGTGCAGGTTATTTCTACCTGCAAACCGGCTCTGTGGTCGACGCCCGCATCGGCTTGCTCCATGGCATCGACGCAGTCTATTACGCCCTGACCCTACCTAATGCTGAATTCGAATTCAGCGTTGATGCTGAGCCCGTACACCGCACCATCAATCAACCATGGACGCAGGTAGTGTTGGAGGGTCTGCGACGACTCGACGAAGGCATCACTCCTGGCCTGGCATTTCCCCCAGGCTACGTGGCAGAGCCCGATGAACTAGAATCAAAATCAACTTCCGATGCTGAGGGCTCTGAGATTCACAGATCATTTGCGCCTTCGTTTCTCTCGCTGGGCAAAGACACAATCACTAAACGCAAACCGCTTTTCATCGGCGCGATCGCCGTGGCAGTGTTAGGTAGCGTAGCCGCCATCGGTGTCCCTGCCGGATGGTACCGCCACGCAAAGCCGAAAGTGGCGGTCACCGACGCTGCAGTTGTCACGCCTACGCCGCAGAATACGCCCACCGCACTGCCTGAGCCCACGCCATCAGTCGTTGCAGCTGAACCAACGCCAAATCCTGAAGACACCGCGGCCGAAAAGGCGAAACGGCAGCGCGAAAAGGAAAAGAAAGCACGTGAGAAGGCAGCGGAGGGAACTCTTGCTTCTGCTCCCACAATCGGCGCTGAGGCGGCAAAGCCAGGAGCGAAGAAGGTCGTGGTTACTGTGACTTATGACGACTCCGGACGAGTGGTCCAAGCTTCAGGTGGTGATGCAACAGCCTTACGCATCGCTCGACAGAAGCGCTTCCCACCTGGAAAACCCGGTTCCGCAACGATTACGATTCCCATCAACTAGGAAGCCTGAAAAAGGGGGTAAGAAAGAAAGGGGGGACCACCCGGTCCCTCCTTTCTTTTTTTGCCAACCAATTCTAGGACCTCAAGCGCACCAAACCCAGTATCACCAGCAGGCCACGTTTGAGACCCTTATCCCGATCTTCCGCTTCATACCATTCATCCAGGGTATGGGAAGAACCAGACTTGCCACCTGCTCCCAGGGTGATCGCCGGGATGCCTAAAGACATCGGCAGGTTTGAATCTGTAGATGCCTGCTCCAATTTCGGTTCTACTCCCAGGAGGCGCGTTGCTTCCTGGGCCAATTCAACCAGCGTTGAACTGCTCGGGGTTTCTCCGGACGGTCTTTCCCCCACCAGTTGTAATTCAAGCCGAAGCGCCGAATCACCAGGCCGCCTTCCCGCGTTCTCCTCATTCACAACATCCAGTACTGAGCGACGAAAATAGGAGTCTAGCCGCCGCAACTCGGCATCTTCCGCAGATCGCAAATCGACATCCATCAAGGCTTCAGCCGGAATAGAGTTTACGCTGCCACCGCCTTCGATGCGGCCAACATTGAAAGTCGTTCGCGGCTCCCGTGGTATGGGGTAAGAGCTCAGTCGGGAAACTACGCGCCCGAGCGCATGTATCGGATTCGGCTGGCCAAAGTCACCCCAGGAATGTCCGCCCGGCCCCTGAAGCTTGACGCGATAACGTCGAGATCCAAGTGCGCGATTCGTAATTCGTTCGACGCCTGGACCATCGAAGCTCACAAAGGCATCCACCCGAGCGGACCACTCGCTCTTTGTTAAGAGCTGGCGCACTCCTCTTAGATTTCCTTCGCCTTCCTCTCCCACGGTGCCGACAAAGAGGATTGAACCTGCGGTCTTTATTTGCGTCAGTTGGAAGGCTCGGGCCAGGGCAATCAAAGCCGCCAGCCCACAACCATCATCCGAAATTCCCGGACCCAGTAAACGATTGGCAATTCGCCTTACTGAAAAATCGGTCGCTGGGGGAAACACCGTGTCCAAATGGGCGCTGACAATCATCAGTGGTTCCAGTGAAGCCCCGCGGTGTAAGCCAAGACAATTGCCTTCATCATCGATCACCGTCTCAGAAAGACCGAGCTCGCGAAACTTGTCGCGTAGATACTCAGCTCGTTGCTCTTCGCCAAAGGGACTCGACGGTACAGAACAGATACGAATATGTTCGTCAGTGATCTGTTCGGCGCTCGCTTCAAAAAATCTAAAGGACTCCTTCACAGCCGGCGACGACAACAGGTATCGCAAGTTATTTTTGGGAGCCGTTTTTAAGGAAGAGACCATAAGGGATTGTTACCGCTTTAGTGCTTTGGGCTTTGGGCTTTGGGCTTTGTACTTGGTGTTTTGTCTTCGTTCTTTGTTGTGCGCGGGGAACTCAGTCCGCAACTGCCAAGTACAAAGGACAAAGTACGCGGAACTAAACCAATTTCATAATTTCGCTTTCTTCAAGGACTCCCGTGGCCGCCTTGGCGTGTTCGTAGATGCGGTTGACCCGTTCCTCGTTTGGTTCCAGGCCGCGTTTCTCCAGCCAGTAGATGACATTTGATTTGCCGCTCATTGGCCCAACTTCAATTACTTGCTCTAAACCAAACTCACCCGCAGGAACACCGGAGTAGACAATGTCGGCTAACCGCTGATCGCCCTTCTTGTAGCTCTTGATGACGGCAGCGGCATGCACCCCGGTGGCCGTTCTGAACGCGTCGCGACCAAATACCGGGTAATTAAGGGGAACAGTCCAGTGGCAAGCACGCGAAGCCGCCTCGCAATACTCCCCCAACCGAGATAGATCATTGTCGATCCAGCCCATTAACTTGAGGTTGACCAGCAGTTGATCAATGGGAGTGTTCCCCACTCGCTCGCCCATTCCCAGTGCCGAACCATGGACCTGGTCGGCGCCCCCTTGAATCGCGGCGATGGAATTGATGACCCCCAGGCCACGGTCTTGATGCCCATGCCAGTCGAGCCGGATGTTGCCACCTTGCTCCTCAATGATCGACTTCACAAACTTGACCACCGCGCGCGCACCATCCGGCGTCGAGTGACCGACGGTGTCGCAAACACAGACAGCTTTCGCCCCACAACGAATCGCAGTGGTGTAAAGCGCGCGGATCGTCTCCGGTTTGGCGCGACTCGTGTCCTCAGTCACATACATGACCGGCAAACCCTGGCCCACCGCAAATGACACTGCGTCCTCGGTCATTTGCAACAACTTATCGAGCGTCCAATCCTCGGCAAAAAAGCGTACCGACGAAGAACCAATGAAGGTACACGCTTCAATTGGGATACCGGAGCGTTGGGAAATTTCGACGATGGGAATGATGTCGTTGCGATGCGTCCTGGCGGCGCAGTTGGGCCGGATGGAGAGGTTTTGCTCGGCAATCTCCCGGGCCAACTTTTCGACTCCTGCCGCATGGGTTCCGCCAGCGCCCGGCAAACCAATGTCAGCTGTATCGATACTCAGGGCGTTCATCAAGTGCAGGAGTTCAATCTTCTGTTCGACCGCAGGCTCCCGCACAGATGGTGATTGCAAGCCGTCGCGAAGAGTCTCGTCGTCAAAACTGATGTGTCTGCGCGGAGGGGTAAGTGAGGGTTCAATTGAATTCCAGTCATAAACTAACTCTTGAATCTCCACCGGATAACCTCCAACGGGCACCTGCGTCCATTATTTCTTCCCGAAAATTGATTACAACAACCGCGAAAGTTAAAGTCAAGTTTGGGAATTTGTTGGTAGTTGGTAGTTAGTGGTCAGTAGTTTGGGGGTCTTCGGCTTTGGGCTTGGAGCTTTGTGCTTGGTGCTTTGTTCTTGGTTTGTATTCGCGGTTGCTTCAGCAGTTCAACCTCGATTAGTAAACAAAGGACAGAGCACAAAGTACAAAGCTCAAAGCACCGAGGGCTGACTACTGACCACTAACTATCATTGGCCTTTTGACGTAAGGCAGCGCGCATGTTAAAGAACACCAGTGCCAATCAAGACAATCGCCTTAGGGTCTGACCGGGCCGCAAAAATCATGGCAGTACGAGCCAGCGTTGCCCGCATTGCCTCCGTTGACCCGACCTGGACAGACGCGAATGTCGTCGCCCGCACCGTCACCACTACTGTACCTGACATGCCGCTGACGGATTGGCAGCTCATGCAAGGGGCGCGGGAGCGCGCGTTGGCAGTTAAGGATGTCCTGGCTCAGCGCCGACTGGAAGCAGACATTTACGTCGGCCTCGAAGGGGGTTTTCACTCGGTGTCGATGGACGGCGAGTGGCACACCTTCTTGCGCGGTTGGGCCTACGCCACGAACGGCGAGACAGGCGCGTTCGGTGCTGCGCCGTCGATAACTGTGCCGCGAAATGTTGTGAAGAGTGTTATCGAAGGACGAAGGGAGTTGGGCCTGGTGATCGACGACGTGGCGCGAGCGCGGGACGTGCGCAGTCGACAAGGAGCGTGGGGTGTTTTTTCGCGCAATCTGATCACGCGCTCGATGAGTTTTGAAATCGCGTTAATTGCCGCTTTCGCCCCGTTTTACAATGGTGAGTTTTATTCTTGAGAAAGCGCGCGTTTTGGTTGAAACCTGAATGGACGAATTAATCGCACAAGTAAACCACGATGAACCGCCGCCACAGCTGAAGGCGGCTACTGGTTGGATTGAAGTAATTGCTGGATCGATGTTTTCCGGGAAGTCGGAAGAACTCATTCGCCGTCTGCGACGCGCGAAGATTGCTCGGCAAAAAGTGCAGGTCTTCAAACCGGAGATCGACGCCCGCTTTTCGGATAATCACATCGTCTCCCACTCGGAAATGCGGCATGAATCAGCAAACATCAAAGCCGCCCAGGAAGTATTAGCCAAAGTCGAACCGGACACTGAAGTGGTGGGAATTGACGAGGGGCAGTTTTTTGATGACGACCTCGTAAATGTTGCCAACGAATTGGCGCGGCGCGGCGTGAGAGTGATCATCGCGGGCCTGGACCAGGACTACACTGGCAAACCATTCGAACCGATGCCGCAACTCCTGGCCATTGCCGAATACATTACCAAAACTCACGCGATCTGCATGAAGTGTGGCCAGCCAGCCAACTATTCGCAGCGTACGTTCGAATCTGAAGAACGAGTGGCAGTGGGCGCCTCAGACAAGTACGAAGCGCGTTGCCGGCGCTGCTTCGTCCCGCACGCAGATGCCCCGACGGTGCATGAGGATTAAGCCTTACTTATTCCGTCGCACTCTTAGCGAGTAGTCATTGACGTCATCGACTCCGGAACTCGTTACGCCATCAATGTGCACGATGTAATCGCCGGTAGCCAATCTGTCTGCCGGCAGGGAAAACGTGAGGTTGGCGCCTTTTCTGACAACCTCGTGGGTTGACACCGTACGCCCTTCCGGGGTGCGCACGACAACCACAAACTTGGCATAGTCAGACGGCACTTCTCGCAGTGTGATTTGCACATCCTTGTGTTCCGGACCAATCAGCAATTCG
This sequence comes from Pyrinomonadaceae bacterium, assembly GCA_035263325.1. Classification (GTDB taxonomy): domain Bacteria; phylum Acidobacteriota; class Blastocatellia; order Pyrinomonadales; family Pyrinomonadaceae; genus PSRF01. The sequence goes on from DATFRK010000681.1 coordinate 10,197, forward strand.
TGACCACCGCCAGTTGCACTTCTCGAAGCTCCCGGTAACAGCGCTATAGTGGCCAGGGCATGGACCAGATTCTGGCCGTTTGTATTCCCACGCTGCTGCGCTAATCGCTCCTCTTCCGCTTGCTTGTCTTTGGCAGCTTGTTGTTGCTGCTGCTCACGTTCAAGTTGTTTTCGTTGTTCTTCCGCCTGTCGTTCTGCTTCCCGCCGTTGTGCCGCTGCTTGTTCGACGGCAATGCGGTTGGACTCTGCGCGCCATCTGACTCCCAAGAATAGAGTGGCGCCGGCAAGTAACAACAAGGCTACTACAAAGCTAGCCTTCAGTGCTGGCTGAGCAAATATAGCCGTCAAACTTTGCCACCAGCTTTCTCTCGGGGGTGCTGGTGCGGTTTTCCTGCTAGATGCTTCGGCCTGGTCAATCTTCAGCGCAAACAAACGAGCAAACTTGAC
>DATFRK010000682.1:0-11489 GCA_035263325.1 Pyrinomonadaceae bacterium
AAATCGTCTCGCGCATGCGCGCGCGCAATTCCTGGCGCCGGGCGCCGGCTAGACCAATTTCCGCGGCGATCAAGTCAGTGCGTCTCACTTTCGCCATCGCGCAAGCTTTGTCGATTGCTTCCCGGATGGCGGTTGCGGCGTTGGCGATACCGACGCGCAAGGGATTGGAGGCGCCGGCGAGACCTTCTCCAATTACCTGCTGATGAGCATCCATGATGACGGCTTCAGTTTTCGTACCACCGCCGTCGATACCCACCACGGCGTGCTGGGCACGCAGCCGCGCTGCAGTTGTGAGATCCGCTGTTCGTCGATCAGGGGTAAGCATCGAGGTATTTTCCGTGGTTGATTATTCTAGGTAACGTGGACTTATAATGGAAACTAAAAGATTTTATTATTCCAATAACCCATCATGATAACGGGAGTCTGACGTGGAAATTCGCCAATTGCGGGCCTTCGTCGCCATAGCAGAGACCGGAACGTTCACCGCTGGAGCCTTGCGAGTTCATGTCACGCAGGCGGCCATCAGTATGCAGATCCGGCAACTGGAGAATGAAGTCGGTGCGCGCGTGTTCGTTCGTGCGCCCCGTCACGTAATCCTGACCGAGGCTGGCGAGCATCTTTTACAACGCGCCCGCCAAATCCTGCGTGAACACGACGCGGCCCTCGATGAGATCGCAGAACTGGCGGGAGCTGAACGAGGTCGACTACGCATCGGCAGCGCCTCGGCAATGATCTTGACTGACCAGTTGCCGAAGATCCTGAAGGAGCTGCGGAAGCAACATCCGGCGGCGGACATCGCCGTGGCTTCGGGTACCAGCGAGGCGCTTGTCGATCAGATACTCGCGGGCGAACTCGATATTGCCTTTGTTTCCCTGCCGGTGGACGTGCGCGGCATTCAGACAGAACGTCTCAGCGAAGATCAACTGGTGGCCATCGCCTCACCACGTCATAAGCTGGCCAAACAACGAACTATCAGTGCCTATACTCTCGCTGGCGAAAAACTCATCCTGGGGGAACGGGGCGGCAATACCAGGCGATTAATAGATCAGTTTTTTGCGCAGGCCGGAGTGACCTTGCGCGTAGCAATGGAACTCAGTCGTCAGGCAGCGATTAGGAGAATGGTCGAGGAAGACATGGGCGTCGGCATTGTGCCGCTGCAATCCGTCAAAGAAGAGGTGGAAAAGGGAAAGCTTGTTAGATGGTGGATTGAAGGGGCCCGGATAAATTGGGAACTTGGCTTGGCCCAACTGACAGGCGGTTATGAGTCACCAATAATGCAAAAATTCGTGGCGCTAACCCGACGAAGTTTTTCTGGCGATGCCAATGGCAATAAGAGGGCCAAGACACTTACAACAGCAAAGAAGAGCAAGGCCAAGAGATAACTGATGATATTTCAACTCTCTGCGCAACCTCAGCGTACTCTGCGACTCTGCGGTTGAGTGGTCGTTCAGAGGCGATCACCGCAGAGTCGCAGAGTACGCTGAGGTTACGCAGAGAGTTGAAATGGAACGAGGTTGGCAATTAGTTCTCGGTTGTCTTTAACACCGCTATTAGCTGCTCAATATCATCTTCGTTGTTGAAGAAGTCCGTAGAGACGCGAATTCCCTGTGGCTTCTCAGTCACAAGTACTTTCTGTTGGGCCAGGGCGGCTACCAGGGCCGGCGGATCAGACGCTGACACTAACGTCTCCGCGGAACGATGACGCTCGTCGCTGATCGGTGAAAGCACTTTCCATCCAGACTCAGTCAACCTGTTAGTTAGTATTCGATTCAACTCCAGCGCCCGTTCCTCAATCTCCTTCTTGCCCACACGGTGCATCATTTCGATGGAAGCACCTAACGCAAAGATGCCGGCAAAATGCGGGCAGCCTAGCTCTGCTCGGGCAGAAGTATCATTTCGCAGGTGGACCTCGTCATTTCGATCGCCATAAGGGTCTTGCACGCTCAACCAGCCAATGGTCCGAGGTCGAGAGTTAGCCAGTAGTTCTCGGCTGAGATAGACAAAACCCGAACCGTAGCCTGACAGCATCCACTTGTGACCGGTGGCGCAGAGCGCGTCGATCTTCATACGTTTCACGTCGATCCCGAAGACGCCGGCAGCTTGACTGGCATTGACGACAAATGCGTGACTGCGCTTTATCTTTCCTAACTCTTCGAGGTCAGATCGAAACCCATTTGAGTACTGCACATAACTCAGTGAAATAATCCCAGTCCTGACATTCATGGCGGCGTGGATGTCATCGAGTCGGGCCTCCCCGTTTACTGATTTGAGCGGATGGACGGGAATTCTCCGGTGCATCCAGGGAATAGTAGTAACAGGAAACTCCAGGTCTGATGAGATAACTTCCCCGTGCTTTTCCAGCACATCGACGATCAAGTTCATCCCGCTCGAGGTATTGGTGGTGAAGCCGATCTCATCAGGCTCGGCATTAATGAAGGCAGCCACTTGGGCTCTCACCTGTTCGCGGCGCGCGAGCCAATCATCCCAATGTACGTCGCCATCCTTCATCATCAGGTCGTAGTAATCCGCGCCGGCCCTGGCGGTGGTCCGGGCCAGTGGACCAGCGGCAGCCGTGTTCAGATAGGTACTGCTTTCGGTTACTGGAAATTCCTTGCGAAGTTCTGACCAGTTAGTCATAGAGGGAAGATACACGAAGAGATGTTCTTATTCACCCCAGGCTTTAGCCTGGGGATCAGCAGGTCAGCCAACCAGAAAACCATTTCAATGGTTTCTTTATCTTCCTGTCGGCAAACGGCGTTTCAGCGTGGTCCTCGTAAACCATTGAAATGGTTTCCTAATTTCAAGAGTTCGCTGATCCCCAGGCTAAAGCCTGGGGTGAATGAGAAGGGTTGAGTTTCATTTATGAGAAGGGTTGAGTTTCTTACGTAGTCTCGTGTAGCGACGCTTTATTGAGCTTCAAACCACAAGGTTGTGAGCGGTGCGAGGTTTATCGTCGCTGAATGTGAGCGACCGTGGATTGAGCTTTCTACGGCAGTGATCGTCGTCTGAGGCGATTTATTACTACCATGATAGACACCGGCATCAGTGTTGAGTATCAAGCGGTACTCACCGGCCTGCGGCAATGGCAACTGGTAACCTTCCTTCGCCAGCGCGGAAAAATTACCAACGCAGATTATCTCTTTTCCCGCCCACGAGTTCTTTCGCATAAAGGCCAGGATGTTTGCCGTCGAGTTGTCGACGTCCAGCCACTCAAATCCCGCCGCATCGCCATCTATCTCCCAAAGTGAGTTGTGCGCCGCATAGATTTTGTTCAAATCGCGCACCAGGTTCTCGACTCCCCGATGCAACGCATCATCAAGCAGATGCCAGTCGAGACTCTCGGTCTCGGTCCATTCACGCCACTGACCAAACTCACCTCCCATAAACAACAACTTCTTCCCCGGGTGGGCCCACATGTACCCATAGAGCGCGCGCAGGTTGGCAAACTTTTGCGCAACGCTACCTGGCATCTTGTTCAGCAGAGAACCTTTCATGTGCACCACTTCATCGTGTGAAAACGGCAGGATAAAGTTCTCGCTCCAGGCGTACAGGAGACCGAAGGTGAGTGCGTTGTGGTTGTTGCCACGCCAGAGTGGGTCAGTCTGGAAGTACTTGAGCGTGTCGTGCATCCAACCCATGTTCCACTTGAAGTCGAAGCCCAACCCTCCGGCATAAACTGGACGACTCACCGAGGGCCAGGCCGTCGATTCTTCGGCGATCATCATCGTTCCGGGAAACTCACGATGAGTCACTTCGTTCAACTCTTTGAGAAATGAGATCGCCTCAAGGTTCTCCCTACCGCCAAACTTATTCGGCACCCACTCACCTTCTTTGCGGCTGTAGTCGAGATAAAGCATCGAAGCAACCGCGTCCACGCGCAGTCCGTCAAGGTGAAACTCTTTGAACCAGTAAAGCGCATTGGCGATCAGAAAGTTTCTTACTTCATTGCGGCCATAGTTAAAAATGTAGGTACCCCAATCCGGATGCTCGCCCTTGCGCGGATCAAGATGTTCATACAACGCGGAACCGTCGAAGCGGCCCAGGGCCCAGGCATCTTTGGGAAAATGGGCCGGCACCCAATCCATGATCACACCAATGCCACGCTGGTGCAGGTAGTCAATCAGGTAACGAAAATCATCCGGCGTGCCATAACGCGCCGAGGGAGCGTAGTAGTAACTGACTTGATACCCCCAGGACGGACCGTAGGGATGTTCCTTCAGGGGTAGGAACTCGACATGGGTAAACCCCATTTCGGTGACGTAATCCGCCAGGGCCGCCGCCATTTCGCGGTAACTGAAGGGCCGGTTCTCTTCCTCGATCTTTCTGCGCCACGAGCCAAAATGAACCTCGTAGATCGACAGTGGCTCACGAAAATGTGCCCGCCCGGCACGTTGCTTGATCCATTTTGCGTCGCGGAAGTTGTATTCCGATTCGTAGACAATCGACGAAGTGTTTGGCGGCACCTCGGTGTACCGCGCATAGGGATCTGCTTTTAGAAAGGGCAGGCCACGTTTCTTCCTGATCTCAAACTTGTACAAGACTCCTGGGCCAAGTTCGGGAATGAACAACTCCCAGACACCCGAGCCTCCCAAACTACGCATCTGGTTAAAGCGGCCGTCCCAACCGTTGAAGTCACCGACAACGCTGACGCCTTCGGCGTGCGGCGCCCAGACGGCAAACGCCACCCCGACGGTTCGTCCAATCTTTGTCACATGGGCGCCAAGCTTTTGATAGACCTCCTCGTGCTTGCCTTCGCCAAACAGATGGAGATCCAGTTCTCCCAAAGTAGGGGGAAACGAATAAGGGTCGCGAATGATTTTTACCTCGCCACTGTGTTGACGAACTTTGAACCGGTACGCCGGTACCTTTTTCAATCCTGGGAGCAACACTGCAAACAGACCCGACTCATGTAGCTTATCCATCACCTGTGGCCGAGTTTTACCGATGGTAATTTCCACTTTTTCCGCATCCGGTCTAAAAACGCGAACCACCACGCCGTCGTCACTGAGATGTGGGCCAAGGAACTGGTGCGGATCGTGATGCCGGAGTGATAAAAAGCGATCGCCTTCGTCAACTGATAACGAAGGCGTGACGGAATCTTTTGCCGACGTGCCGCGATTGCCTGGACTCTTCTTTTTTACGATTGCTTTGGGCATCAGCCTCTCATTCTTCCCCTACCGCACACCTGTATCGACGGTGTCGCCGGCTGCTTCAGCAACGGCGCGAAGATAGATCTCTGCCCCGTTCCCTTTCTCAGGTCTGTTGCTCTTCGCTTCGGCCAGGCGTTGCAGAAATTCTTGGCGAGGTACGGCGCTGCCAAGCTCGTCTTGTAACTCAATTACCCGAGCAGCATAGTGGAGTACCTGAACCGTTTCGATGCCTGCAAGATCGGAAAAGAACCAGCCACAACTGGTGAACATCAGCAGGGCGTTACGTTGTATCTCCAGTAACTTGAACGCCAGGACGTTCTCGGCATTTGATAGTGAATGGCGTTCATGCTGTCGCAAAAACTCTTCCCAGTAGCTACGATCCAAAATCACCCGGATGTAGTCATCACGAGCCTGCCAGGCGTCGTGAAAGAGAGTTGCAGCAAGCTCGGCAAATTTTTCTTGAGTGGCATCGCGAAGGAAATTCAGAGCCTCGCGTAGCGGCATTCGCCAGGCCTGGTTCCAGCCAGCTTCACCACCTGTGTGACAGCCACAATCTCGCGTCCATCTTCCGACACCATGCGCGCAACTCCACGACGTTCCCTCGCCCAGCGGGCCATTGTCGATTTGTACTTCGAACTCAGGAGCATGACGGTCCAGATATTCCCCATAGTTTGTGATCCAAAACCCGGCCTGTTTAGCCTCGATCTCCAAAGCATGGGCCAGGCAAATATCGCCAAACTTGAAATGGTGTCCATAGGTCTCACCGTCGGTGGTAACGTTAACCAGTTCTCCGGTCTGCCCCACCCTGATGAAGCGATCGACGAGGCCCTGGCTCGAACTCAGGGCGCTCTCAAACGCGATACTGCGCGCGAGTGGACCATGATAGAAAAATATCGCCAGCGATCGGCCGGAACCGTCAGGATGCAGGAAGCGATAAGCACGAGTGGTATCAACGCTTCCCGCACTGACATCCTGCCAGGCCGCTTCGCCGTTCACCCTGATGCGCTTAGCCTGGTCCGGCGCCAGGATTACAAAGCGCAATCCACTATCGATTAACAGGGCCAGTGTCTGGTCGTTGCAGGCAGTTTCGGGCAACCACATCGATTCCGGTTCACGACCGAACCGATATTGGAAATCAGTCAACCCCCAAACAACCTGGGTTAAGCGATCACGTTCGTTACATAGCGGCAGAATCGCGTGGCCGTACGCTTGGGCGATGGCATTGCCATGACCATTTCTCCTGACTGCGCTTTCGCGATCTGCCGCCAGGATGCGGTCATATGTTTCCGGATGGTGCTGCTGCAGCCACGACAACAGGGTTGGACCAAAATTGAAACTTATGTTCGCGTAGTTGTTGATTGCTGTGGAACCGAGTCGGGCAAACCCGTTAGGACGATAGCATTCGGCGTGAATTCGCTCATTCCAATCGTGAAATGGCGCGGCACCAGGCTGCGTTTCGATTTCACCGGTCCAGGGGTTCTCGCGTGGCGGTTGGTAGAAATGGCCGTGGATGATTAAGGCAGTCATTGCTCAGATAATGCAGATATAAATCAGCAAGCGGGGAAAGTATACGACGCAGTACAGGGAGCGGTAGCGACCTGGTCACGTCATGGATAACCGCGAGACTCGACCAGGTCGCTACCGCTCCCTGTACTGCATGGCCTGACTAAACAGTGGCGTCGTCTTCAAATGCTAGTCGAGCCGCTCCTAATAGCCCGGCATTGTCGCCACACTCAGCCGGAGCGATCTTTACGCGTTCAATCGTGGTGCCAAAAACGCGCTCACGTACTTGCTGGTGCATCTGGCCTTCAAACAAGCTCCACCCGTTGACTGCACCGCCGGCAATCACGATCACTTCCGGATCGATAAGATTAATCAGGTTAGCCAGGCCAATGCCGAGATACATGCCAAATCGTCGGAACACTTCTAGCGCCAGTTGATCACCTTCCTGACCGGCCAGGTAAATCTTCTCTGCGGTGAATTGGCCCTCAATCAATTTGGAATCCGGAAAACGCGGTCGGAGTTCCTTGGCCATGCGCACGATCGCAGTGGCCGAGGAAAACAATTCGAGACAACCTGTGTTGCCGCATTTGCACTTCAACCCTCCATGTGGGTCAACCGTCGTGTGACCGATCTCGCCAGCAGTACCATGAGCGCCGCGCCAGAGTTTGCCCTCCAGAATGATCCCGCCACCCACGCCGGTACCAAGCGTGACTGTAATCACGTCTCTAAACCCACGCGCCGCACCCATCCACATTTCCCCGACCGCGGCAGCGTTCGCGTCGTTTTCGAGAATAACTGGCGAGGAAAACCTTTCTTCCAGCGCCGCTTTCAAGCCAAAGTTATTCAGTGAGGGAAGATTAGGCGCCTGCACCACCGTCGCGTTGTTAACGTCAACGGCGCCTGGCACAACGATCGAAGCCGCAATGACGCTGCCGGCAAATTGATCCTTGCAGCCGCACTTTTCGGCTGCTGCCACCAAGGCATTCACCACACACTCAGGACGCTCCCCTTTGGGAGACTCCTGCTTTAGTTGTGCGTGAATCCTGCCCGCCTCATCGACCAGGGCTACGCGAAGGTGCGTACCACCCAGATCAGCAGCAAAGACAAGTCTGGGACGCAAGTTTGTTGCTTCTGTCATTCGAGAATCTGCTGGCAATGCGGAACATCATACTGCTTCTTCGGCGGGTTCGAGATCAATCTTTTCTTCGGCCCACCCCACGCGAGACAGGTTCCAAGATATCAGGACTCCAGCGGCGATCGCGACCACCAAATATAGTAGCCCTGATAACCATTCTTTAAAGATTATCTTGCCGATACCAAAAAGTGATCCGTAGATCAGAGCGCAACCCAGAAACCAATTGAAAAACTGAGTTGCCAGGCGGCCTTCGGCATGTCGGCCCGCCAGTCCGGCGACCGCCGCCACCCTGGCCCAACCGGGCCCTTCGGGCTTTACGCGACGGTAGAAACTAACCAGCTTTTCCATTGGCTCGGCCGGTGTGGCGATAGTGACGGCAACCCATATGAGCGTCGTAAGTCCAACTGTGACTAACATCAGGTAGGCAAACTGGCGCGGATTGTCGCTGTCCCACTTCCAGGCAATTTGGAGGAATAAAGAAATGGCTGCGGCGGCAATCATTGCCGACACCTCGGACCAGGCGTTAATGCGCCACCAAAACCAGCGCAGCAGGAGCACAGTTCCCGTACCGGCGCCCGTGACCAGGAGGAGTTTCCAAGCACCGCCGATCGACTCAAGGTAAAAAGTCACAATAATCGACGCAATCATCAGCAAGACAGTGACGACCTGAGATGCGATCACGTAATGACGCTCAGTACTCTCACGCTTCACAAAGCGACGATAAAAATCATTGATCACATAGGACGCGCCCCAATTCAGTTGTGTCCCAATGGTCGACATGTAGGCAGCGGCAAACGCGGCCAGCATGAATCCGCGTAGATAAGTTGGGAATACATTTGGGTCCAGTAGGGTGCGAATGTATCCCGACTCTTTGTCAACCAGGTTGGGGTAAAGAATCAGAGAAGCGAGTGCGGTCAGAATCCAGGGCCAGGGACGCAGCGCATAGTGCGCAATATTGAACCACAGAGTAGCCAGCACACCATGCTTTTCATTCTTGGCTGAGAAGATGCGTTGCGCTACATAACCTCCGCCACCCGGCTCGGCGCCTGGATACCAACTGGCCCACCAGTTGACGGCCAAAAAGACAAACAAGGTGATTGCCGGCATCCACACAGAGTCATAGGCAGGAAAGAAAGCCAATCGTGATCCCGCTTGACCGGTGGCCGCATCCATCGCGTTGATCTTGTTCTTCAACTCATCGATTCCGCCGACAGCGTTAACCGCAAGAATCGCGAGAACGATCACCATCGACATCTTGAGCACGAACTGAAAAAGATCAGTAACCAGCACGCCCCAGAGTCCGGAAATGGCTGTGTAAAATGCCGTGAACAGGAGCATACCGATGACAATCATGATGGCGTGACGTTTATCTACGCCGAGAGTGATCTCAAGGATCTTCACCATCGCCAGGTTGACCCAGCCCAGGATGATGCAATTAATTGGGAGGCCAAGGTACAAAGCGCGAAACCCGCGCAGAAAAGCCGCCGGCTTACCTGAATATCGCAGTTCGGCAAACTCGATGTCGGTCATGACTCCTGCCCGTCTCCACAGCCGGGCGTACAGGAACACGGTGAGCATGCCGCTCATGACAAAGTTCCACCATAACCAATTGCCGGCGATTCCGTTTTTGGCAACAAAGCCGGTTACTGCCAGTGGAGTGTCGGCAGCAAAGGTAGTGGCGACCATCGACGTGCCTGCCAACCACCAGGGCACATCCCGTCCGGAGAGAAAAAACTCAGTGGTGCTGCCGCCAGCTCGTCGTGCGTAGTAGATTCCAATCCCAAGGTTAAAAAGGAAATATGCCGCAATAACTGACCAATCGAACAGTGAAAGTGTCATTTTTCTAAGGCCTGGCTTTCATCCCGAAGAATCCAGAAAACAAACTCAACAGAAGGCTTTGGAGGGGCTGGAGTCTAAAATTGATTTCAATAAGATGGATTACGGCCGTTAATCTCACGGCAAACGCTGATTCTGTCAAGTCGAAAGTGCCTTTAGGTGGTATTTGCCGGGAATTCAGTTTGCGCGGACGGTCTTAAGCTTGGTCCCTTGGTCTGTGGCCTTTGAACTTTGTCTCCGATCTTGACTTTGGACTTTCAACGTTTAACATCCCAGCGCAACCAAACGCCCGGCAGTTCAAAAAAATTCATGCGAGTCGTAGCCTTCATTGTTGGTCTAACTCTAATTCTGGCGATTCTCTGGGACACATTTGAAACAATCATTCTCCCGCGTCGCGTCACCCGGCGGATCAAGTTAACCAGTCTCTTCTACCGTTCAGTTTGGATCCCGTGGTCTAACCTCACCCGGACCATTCCCAGCAGCCGGCAGCGCGAACAGTATCTGGGCCTGTTCGGTCCTCTCTCACTAATCTTCCTGCTCGCCTTGTGGGCCTTCATACTTATCCTGGGTTATGCGTGCTTGCTCTGGGCGACTAATCCGACGATTCTGGCGCCCCATGAAAACGCAAACTTCCTCACCTATGTGTATCTTAGTGGCGTAACGTTCTTCACTCTTGGCTATGGCGATGTTGCTCCAATACTGCCGGCCGGGCGAGTGCTGGCAGTAATTGAGACTGCCAACGGCTTCGGACTTCTGGCCGTGGTTATTAGCTATTTGCCTGTCCTGTATCAAGCATTCTCGCGACGCGAAACCAGCATCTCGCTACTCGATGCGCGGGCTGGTTCGCCATCGAGTGCAGTCGAGCTTTTGCGACGACATCGAACTGAAGGTAGTTTCGACGACTTGAACGGATTGCTGAGTGAATGGGAACGATGGTCGGCTGAGTTACTCGAGAGTCATCTGTCATATCCGGTGCTCTGCTACTTCCGCTCGCAACACGACAATCAATCGTGGGTGCGGGCCTTAACTACGGTGTTGGACACCTGTGCTCTGGTGATCGTTGGCGTAAAAGATGCGCCTGTTTGGCAGGCCCGCATGACGTTCGCCATAGCGCGGCACGCAGTGGTCGATCTTGCCCAAGTGTTTAGGACCGCGCCGCGAGCGAAGGACTCGTGCGCTTCGCGTCTGACGTCAGCGGAATTTGCGCGGATGCGAGAAATTTTCTCAAAAAATGAGATTGTGCTGGCGCCGGGAGATGAGGTCGAGACGCGACTGGGGGAACTGCGAGCGATGTATGAGCCTTACGTTTTCGCCCTCTCGGAATTTTTGTTAATGCCGCTACCGCCATGGATCTTGCCCGAGGATGCGATTGACAATTGGAAGACGAGCGCCTGGGGCAGGATTCAGTAGGTCGCTGATGCCAAAATGAGAAATGTCAAATGATATATGATAAATGTCTTCCCCTCAGGACTTGGCCCCTGCTTGTAGCAATCATTCTCGCCAGCGCGATACTTTCCATGAGCCAAACCCCCAACCCAGCCACCAGGACCAAACCCCGAGCCCGGGATCTCGGGATCAAAGTGGGAGTCATTCCCACCGGACCATTGAACGCCATCACTGATGTCGCTGGTGTCCTGGTCGGTCAGTCAACAATCGTCCGCGGCGACGACATACGCACCGGAGTCACCGCCATCCTGCCGCACAATGGCAATCTTTTTCGCGAGAAGGTGCCCGGCGCAGTCTTCGTCGGCAACGGCTTCGGCAAACTGGCAGGTTCAACTCAAGTTAATGAGCTGGGCGAAATCGAGACACCTATCTTGCTGAGTTCCACTTTGAGTGTGCCGCGTGTCGCTGACGCGCTCCTG
>DATFRK010000683.1:0-4845 GCA_035263325.1 Pyrinomonadaceae bacterium
ATACTCTCTGCCATCTACGGCCGCTGACGGATTCAGGCGAAAGACACCGATATTGAACATGAAGACCGGCTCACTCAATGCCTTAAACCAGTGGACATTATCTTTCAGATCAGAAACGGTCGTAACCGCGCCAATCTCAAGTGTGCTGTCTGTAGTTGGTTTGATTGTCAGATATTTCCCTTCGTCCGCCACCCGTTCGAACTGCCAGCAATGAGCTTGACCTTTGAGCATCATGTGCATGGAAGTCATATTGCTGTGGCCGTGGGGCACTATTGCAGTCCCTTTTTTCAAGCCATAGAAATAGGGAGCAAAGCTTAGTTCCGCAGGTAGGCCTTCGTTGTGAGAAAAATCAATGTCTTGGACTGATTCGTGATCTTTGGGAAAGATAGCGGTCTTCGCTAATTTGTCAAAATCGATTGCCGCCAACAAATCGTTAAGATCCACTCGAGACAATAGCGACTCGATTTGACCTTGCCACTCAACCTTCTTTACCTGTCCCAGCCTGAGCTGTTGAGTCACGTATTCCATTTCCATCAGCCATTTCCTGACCACAGGCCTGACGGGATTTGCCAGTACCTCTCCGGCACTAAGGCTTTTGACGAGGGAGAATGTCAGCAGTGAACCGAGTAAGTTTTTTGAAAAAGTTCGTCGAGATAATTTCACAGTACGCACCTTCCGGTATCAGATAGACGTTTACAGAACTATTCTTTCGTGTGAATTCGTGTGAGGCGCGTGGATCGTCAATGCTGCGTATCAGCTTCGGCAGGAAAGTAGTAAACACGCACGATCTTACCACCCTGGAACTCGTAGACTGACAAGCTTCTCTGCGACTTCGGCCCGCTACTACCAGACCAGCTGGCACGCTCCATCGCCGTCACGCGGCTCCCGGCGATCTGCACCCACTCCAGCGACGACCGACATGACTGGCAACTGTGGAAATATCGCTCCATGCTCCCTCGTAACGCCGCTTTCCCCTCCGTCTCAACAGAAACTTTGGTTCCCTCGACGGTCAGCCACTGAATATTTTCCGCCGTCAACTCGAGCATTGCCTCAAGCTTGCGGTTGTTAAATGCCTCTACGAACTCTCGCACCCGCTTCTCCGCCTCGGCTCCGGAATTCGCCTGCCAGGATTTGGCGGAGGCTAGCCCCACCATAGCCGTTAAAACTACGAGACACAACGGCAAAGTTATCTTCGCTATAAAAAGTGACTGATTCGTCATTGCGTTTTCTCCAACTTGTATGAGGCAAGGCCGCGCTTAGAACGGCGGAGCGGTTAGATCCCTTTTGAGTTTAACGTCGCGCGCACACACAATCAATTTCCCGAATCGTAAACTTGGGGCAGTCTGCCGGGACAAACCATTCCTCGCTATAGGTATTCCCCGCCGGAGTCAATCGAGTTATGAACTGGCGCATCCCGACATAGATGACCCCTGAAGAAGAAAGGGTCAGCGAAGTCGGGTAAAGCTGTCCATACCTGGTTTTGAGAAGATGCTCGATTGGTCCGGAGGTCCTGACTCGCACCAGCCCGGTCGTGGTAAGCACGATGACACTATCAGGCGCCTCCACTGCGAACGCTACGGGAGCCGATCCCAAGTTGACCAGCGGTTCGAGTTGTCGCTCGGCGTTAGTGCCGTCCGAAATTCGCAAAACCTTTCCTTCGTCAAGCGCCAAGTGCGCGAGTCCTACAAAGATCAGGGTGCCCTTCGCAGTAGCTGCGAAGCCGACGATATTCTCGTTTGAAAGTTTCCTGCTTCTTAGCCCGTCAGCACTGAACCACCAGAGTCCACCTCCGAATTCGCCAATGTCCATCCCCACCAGCCAACCATCGTCTACTGAGATTACGTGCCGATATCCTTTCGTGCCTACAGCGACATCCCGGGAATGTATTTGGGCCGGGAGAGGATCCTGGTGGTCACGCAATGTATCCAACCGCGTTTCCAGTCGGTCGCCAGCAAGAGACACTCTCCATTCGCGCTGCGAGTAGTTTGCGCACTGTAATTCCTCTGCGGTGGGTTTCGTATAGGTGGCCCAGCCTTCAGGCGCCAGCAAAGTTTTCTGACTGGCCGGGATATTTTGCCCGTCCGATGTGATTCGTTGAGTGCCAGCCAGACAACTCAGCAAAATAGTTAGCAGGAGAAACGTTCGCATGACGGTCTGTTACGATTTGCCGACCTCCCCGATGGGTGTCGTTACCCAAACGATGTTGCCGTCAGGATCCGCAACCATGAAGTCGCGGTGGCCCCAGGGCCGATCGTCGGGGCGCTGCAGCACCTTAACACCGAGCAACTCAGCACGCTCGAACAGCGCATCGACATCCGAGTTGACCCAGAACTGCGCCTGCATGGGAGCCGCCAAGCCGTATGGCGCCTCGTCAGCTCTTAGGAGGTGTAGTGAAACCTCGTCGCGATACAAAACGGCATACACCGGCAACGGGTCGTCGGGAGGATTCACCACCCTAACCTCAAAGCCGAAGATGTGGCCGTACCATTCGATCGCTTTGCTTACATCAGCGACCGGATATACAGGGGCTACTCGTGTCCATCCCATCTAGACGCTCCCTTTCGACCAACGTTGCGCTGGCTTTGGCATCATCGGGCACCCGGCATTTGGTCAACTGTCAAAATGATGGTTGAGTTCCCGTCAGATGTGATTTTCCTGACACGGGGTAACCAGTCGCGCCGCACGTCACCAGCTGTATGTAGAAACTCGAGCACATAAACGTCGCTGCCGGAAAGAGCAACTGCGGTGGGAGCCCATGGACTCTCGGTCTTAACCAGGTTGGTGATCTTTCCGTCCGGCGTGATCCTCAGCACCCGGGCGTCGCCACTGTCAGCCACGTACAGCACGCCATTGGCATCAACCGCGAGTCCACGGAGATACGGATGTATGTCCGTTCCCGGAATCGAAGGCCCGTTGGCGAGTTTTGGAACGGTTACTACAATCCCGATGCGGCCCTGCGCGGAAATCCGGCGAATGGCATTGTCCTCAGTGTAATAAAGCGAATTAAGGGGACCGGCGCTGAGACCGTTCACATGAGAAAGTGGGCCCGACGTGGTCGGTGGCAAGGTCGCCAAAGCCGAGGTCGCTCCAGATGGCGACATCCGCATAATCCGCATCCCGCCGCGGGGACCCGATGGATAAAACAGATTTCCGTCTTGTCCTATGGCGATGGGATAGTCGCTTGACAGAAGCGTCGTGGGGTTAGTGCCAACTCTTGAGATCTCGCCGAGCGCGCCCATCGGTAATTTGGTGCTCGCAAAGCGACTGCCGTCGTCGATTGCCAGCCAGTGGTAACGCAATCTCGAAAGCTGGCTCACCCTGCCCTGTGAATCGATCCTCCACAGCCCTGAGCCCGTGTCCAGGAAATAGATCTGACCGTGGCGATCGACCGCAATTCCCGATCCTGGATGCGCCATTGTCGAAGGCGAAACAAGACTAACTAATATCAGAGCGACCGCGCTCAAGTGAATTGCCAGGCTGCGTCTCAGTTTCTTCGTCATTGGATTTGGCTCCTTAAACTATTAGACGCACGTGGTTGCTAGATCAATCACTCTTTCGCTTCTGTTTTCGCATAGAGTTCTCGGACGCTGTGTTAACGGCGGCGCGGTGGCCACCTCAGCTTGAATGACTTGTCGAGCCAGACTCAACTTAAGGAGCTCGGCATTGAGGGTTCGAGGACTGAGTCTGCTCCCCCCGGCTTAGGCCCGTCGCAACCACAACGCAATTGGATTAATGACAGGGCGAAAGATCTGAACTAGCTTTACCAAATACCAGTATCTCCGGACTACAAATCCCTGCAGCAACTTCTCTTTCCACTGATCAGCTACAAACTCTTTTTGAGTTCGATATCCTGGTTCGTTTAGTCGATGGATGTGATGTCCTATCTCATGGTACAGGGTTTCGCCTAGCAAATAGGTCTTGAACAGTGGAACTAACAAGATGACTTCCGGAACTTGTCCAAGAATTCGATCCACCAGCAGAATGATTCGGCCTTTCGAATACAAGCCGGCACAATCCGACGGTCTCACACGCCGCTTCTCTGAACGTATTTTGCCTCTGATTCGGCGGCCTACTTCTTCAGAATTCGTTAAGACGATCGTATGTAGACCAGTTAGATGTTCGGGCGGAACGTATTTCAAGAGCAACCGCAGTGAGCGATACACGTCGACCGGCGGTGAGTAATCTTGATATTGAGCTACGATTTTGACTGGTGACACGCGATTCAGTTAAGAGGACTTTCCTTGAAACCAGGGAAAGTATTACGCACGGCCTGAGACCTTCCCTAGCCAAAACCGAGAACCACCGAACGCTTACTTTCCATTTCTGCCAGTAAGATAGCGTTCGACCAGAGCAATGAGGTTCTTGAGGCTCTCATCAGTGCTCGCAACGTGCTTATCTGTGCGCATGAGGTTTGCTTCGGTGCGGATCTGCGCATCGACCAGGGCATTGATCTTAGCATTTACATCCGTGAAACCGGCATGCGTCACATTGGCCAGCCGGGTGACTACCTCTACCACTTGGCCCACAGTTTCCGCTGACTGGGCCACGGCTGCTACGGTCTGCGCCACAACTTGCTCGGTTCGTGCCTGAGATTCTTGGAGCTGGGCTTGGGCTTCTTGGAGCAGTTGCATATCCGAAGCAAACTGAGCTTGTTGCTCCACGATAAACGCCATCTTTCGATCAAATTCTTCGTTGTTCATATTCATCATGAGGATCTCCTTTGTGAAGTTTGAGGGAGTTTAGCGAATGATCTTCCACTTACCAAGCGAGCAGTCCAATGCTGCGCTTGGCGGGGGCGAAAATCATTCGATTTCTGTATTGAAGCTGGAGAGCCACCAGCTTATG
>DATFRK010000684.1:0-8398 GCA_035263325.1 Pyrinomonadaceae bacterium
CAAAGCTCAAGATCGCAAACCTTCAACAGCGGGTTGGAGATTGTTTCCGCCACCAGGACCCGTGGTTTCAATTCCAGCGCTTTTTGGCGCAATTCAGTGACGTCGTTGAAGTCTGCCGTTACAGTTTTGATTCCAAACGAGCCGAAAACGTTCAACAACAGGTTGGTGGTCGCGCCGTAAAGATCTTGTGAGGCCAGCACCACTGCGCCGGGTTTTAGCTCACAAGCAAAAAGCGCCGCATGCAGGGCGGCCATGCCACTGGAATAGGCGCAGGCGGTCGCGCCATTTTCGATAGCTCGTACTGCTTCTTCCAACGCCGCTACGGTGGGATTCGCATAGCGGGTATAGATATAGCCGGCTTTCTCCCCCGCAAAAACCTGGTCGATCTCCGCCATCGAGTCGTAGGTGAAGGTCGCACTCGCATAGATTGGGGTTGATACGGGTTGGAGATCGGGAAGCGCGCGTCGTTCGCCTCCATGTACAAGCTGGGTGGTGATATCGAGATCTTTCTTGTCGTCAACCATTCACATTCGCAAACTGGCTTAAGATCTAGCTACTCATGTACCGCTCGCCGCCGTCGCAGAGAATTGTAACTACCTGCGCTGGACCTCTTAAGGAGAGAGCCAGGCGACGAGCTGCGAAAACGTTTGCCCCCGAACTGGGGCCAACCAGCACTCCTTCCTCCCGGGCCAGCCGTTTGGCCGTACGTTGCGCATCTTCTGTGGAAACTGTGACATTCTCGTCGGCTAACGTCCAGTCGTAAATGCCCGGCGGCATCGCACTGGGCATGTGCTTTAACCCCTCGAGTCCATGCAACGGGGAATCGGGTTGGACTGAAACTGCCTTTAGATTGGGCTGTAACTCTTTCAGTCGTCTCACGACTCCGACGAACGTGCCTGAGGTTCCCAGGCCGGTAATGAAGTGCGTGACGCGTTTCTGGGTCTGCTCCCATATTTCCAGCGCGGTGGTGTGATAGTGCGCTTGCCAGTTGGCGTCGTTGTTGTATTGATCGGGATAGAAATACCGCTCTGGGTCACTGGCGAATAGTTCCCGCGCAATTAACTGCGACCCATCCGTCGAGAGCAATGGATCCGTCTCGATGATCTCGACGCCGTAACTGGTCAGGATCTGTTTACGTTGCGGGCTGGCGTTCCGCGGCAAACAAACCTTCACCCGGTAGCCCCGCGCAGCTCCAATCATTGCGTACGCGATTCCGGTGTTGCCGCTGGTGGCGTCCAGGATGGTCATCCCTGAGCGCAACTTGCCGCTCTGCTCACCATGCAAAATCATCGACAACGCGGCCCGGTCTTTAACGGAGCCGCCGGGGTTTAGATACTCAGCCTTAGCAAAGACCTCCACTCCGGGAGGCAAATCGTAATTGATTCGCGCGAGCCTCAGGAGCGGTGTGTTGCCAATAACATCCTCGATCGTGCTGGCCGAACTCTTACTGCTGCGGAAGTCCTCAACAATGCTGGTGCTCATGTTGTTCCCCGAAAATTATCTATCCTGTTCCGACTCATGGCAAAAAGAAAACGGCCGCGCCTTTTACTCAATTAGCGCGACCGGTGACCGTGAAATCTTGTTGTGCTTAGCTTATCCGCCTCTTACGCTTGCACACGGCCTCTCGATCGCGGTGCAATAACAGCACCAGGGACAGTAGGAGCAACAAGGGCAAGCGTTATGCATTTCCATAAGGAAGAGCGCGTGGAATTTGGAACAACCAAACTATAGGGGTTGGCTGAATTTCCTGTCAAGCGACCTTTGGAGTACGGCGACTAATCGCCGCTTTCCGACTCTCGATGTATGAGGATTGCATAGTATTGTAGGCTTCGTATTAGTATTACTGTAACCCGAACCAACTTTTCGTAAACCCTTCAGGCTAAATGCCCGGGGTCACAAAGCGCCGACGAGTCGGCGCACTCCAAAGGAAACGCTATGTCATCAGAAATCTGGCCTGCTTTACCGCTTCAAGAATGGGCTGACACCTGCGCGACCCTACACATGTGGACCCAGATCGTCGGCAAAATTCGGATGGTCCAAACGCCGTTGGTAAACCACTGGTGGAATGTGCCTCTTTACGTCTCGGCTCGTGGTCTGACGACTACGGCCATCCCGTACGGACAAATCGCTTTTGAAATGGAGTTTGACTTTATTGATCACCGCTTGCGCATCACGTGCGGTGACGGTTCGAGTCGCACTGTTGCGCTGGCGCCTAAGTCAGTGGCCGACTTCTATCGGGAAGTGATGTCAGCCTTGCAGGAGTTGGATATCAAGGTGAAGATCTGGACCACGCCGGTGGAGATACCAGATCCCATCCCATTTGAACAGGACCAGCAGCACAAATCTTACGATCCAGAATACGCCCACCGGTTCTGGCGTGTTCTGTGGCAGTCGACGAAAGTCATGCAGGAGTTCCGCGGAAAATTTATCGGCAAGTCCAGCCCGGTCCATTTCTTCTGGGGTAGTTTCGATCTGGCTGTGACTCGCTTCTCGGGCAGACCGGCCCCACCTCGACCGGACGCTGATCCAATTACGCGTGAAGCGTATTCACATGAGGTGATCAGTCACGGATTCTGGCCCGGTCAGGGACCATTGCAGAAGGCGGCGTTTTACTCCTACACCGCACCGGCTCCTGCTGGACTCGACGCTGCCGCTGTTCGACCAGCGCCAGCCTTCTACAGTAAAGACATGGGAGAGTTCTTATTGTTCTACGATGATGTTCGCGGTGCGGCAAATCCGGATGAAGCTTTAATGGAGTTCCTGGATAGTACCTATGAAGCTGGCGCCAAGCTCGCGGAATGGGACCGGGCCGAATTAGAGCGCCAATAGAGAACCGCGAGCGGACGGAGCGGATATCCCCACTCAACTCGAGTTGATCTGGTCGGCAACAAGTTGAGTCTGGACATCCGCTCGCTACGCTCGCGGTTCTTTACTATTAGAACCGGAAGCGAGCACCTAGTTGTACCTGACGCTCACCCAAAAAAGTTCGTGGACCACCGAACGGAGTAGAGATCGCCGGATTGGTCAACGTCGTCGCACCGGCGCTGGCAATCCCGTAACGTCCTGTATTGACTGTGGCCAGGTTCGAGCGATTGAAAAGATTGAATGCTTCGGCGATGAAACTCAGTTGATATTTCTCGCCAAAGTTAAATGATTTCGTCACCCGGGTATCGAAGACGTAAATGCTGGGAGTGGTAAAGCCGTTACGCAGCGTCCCAGGAACACGATCAGTACTCGGGTTTCCGTCACGATTCGCATCCCCGGTAATCATCGCGGAATAGGCAAACCCGGATTGCAAGGTGATGATTCCTGAAAACGTCCAGTTGCTCAACAGTTCAGTGGCGAAGGCGTTGTCTCTTTGTACTCGTCCAATCTCATAAACCGGACTTAAAACAAAGCGATGCCTGATATCGAGATCGCTACGACCCCAGTCTGCGTTGATGTCCAGGTTGTTTTGCAGTCCCTTGGCATCATCAGCTCCCACTACCACCATCGTCTGGTCAGGCCGGTTATCATTCGCGTCTGACAGGGTATAGGCAGCGATGAATTGGAAACCTCGGGTGAAGCGTCGTTTGAGTTCCACTGCCAACGCGTTGTAACGCGAATCTGCCGTGCTCTCGAAGAGGCTGATCCTGGCAAAACCGGCGATGGGACGGGCAGCTGGATGACGCAAGACGGTGAACGTCTGACCGGCGGGATCAGTCAGTGTGGTTGGTACTGGGTCTCCAAGGTTGATGTCTCGAGTTCTCGACAGGTGCGTGCCGCGGAAATATAGATAGTTAACTGACAGACTCATGTTCTGCCACAGTTCTCGCTCTACTCCGACACGACCCTGCTGAACATAAGGTTGAGCGTAGTCTTTGGCAAAGAGATAGAGGCTCGGATTCACTCCGCCGGTAGTCGGCGGCGCGGCAAAGATGTTGGGGTAAGTGAGACAAGGATTGGGAGTACCACCGCAGGTCAATGTCACGCCGGTCACTTGAATACCATTCTGAGAATGCGACGTGCCCAGCATGATCGCCGGAGTACGACCAAAGAAGATGCCGTAGCCACCACGCACGACAGTCTTCTCATTGAAGGCGTAGCTAAAACCGAAGCGTGGCCCAAAATTATTAGCATCCTTGACCGCAGTTAGAGTACTCAACCCGGCTGCGGCCAGGGCGGGGCTGGGATTGTTAACCGACGGACTGGCCATCGATTGGTAGTCGTAACGCAAACCCAGGTTGAGTGTTAATTTAGGCGTAACCCGCCAGTCGTCCTGGACAAAGAAACCGTAGTCCCGAATGTCCGGGTGGGTAGTCGCACCAGAAGTATTTGGACCAGCAAAGTTCTGTGTGAAAGAGGCCGGAAGATTCGCGGCAAACAACGCATAAGAGTTGAACGTGTACTGGCCGGAAAACAGCCCCGGGAAGAAGTTGAATACGTTGTCGAAGTTGAGATCTGCACCAAACTTCCAATTATGATCGCCACGTGAGTAACTCAGGTTATCGATGAACTGAAAACGCTTGATCGTAGTTTCCCGCGGACTAAAGTTATTTCGACCAAGTTGGAGAAAGCCACCGCCTGTTTGGATCCGAGCCTCCGTGACATCACTGTTGGCTTCACCTGGTTCCCGATCGCGACCAAACTGAAAACGAAACTCATTGATCAAGCGACTCGTCAACGTTGACGTCAATGAACCGGACATGGTGGTGGTCTTAGCAATGCTATTGCCGGAATGTTCTTCGACACTCAAGGGACCGCCGTTCTCGTTGTTGTTGCCAGTGAAGTTCTGCTGATTGAACCGCAGTACCAGTTGGTTCGAATCATTCAGTCTGATGTCCGTCTTGAACATGAAAACGTCCTGGTTGCGACCAACTTCGTAGGTGCCCATTTTGGGTAGCAGCAGATTTTGAATCGCCGCCGGCTGCGCGAAAAAGTTCGGCGCATCGACGACATTGGGAATGCTTGAACGCTGGCCATCGTAGGCGAAGAAGAAAAAGGCCCGGTCCTTCTTGAGTGGACCACCGAGTGTGCCGCCAAATTGATTAATCTGAGACTTTGGCCGCTTCGCGCCACGGGCCGTCAAGATAGGCGTATTCGAGTTCAAGGCTTCGTCACGGAAGAATTCGAAGGCACTCCCGTGGAATTGGTTGGTGCCCGATTTTGTAACTACATTGATAACTGCTCCTCCCGCCCGGCCAAACTCTGCCGAAAAACCATTTTGGTTTACCTGGAATTCCTGCACTGCCTCCGCCGAAAATTGGTAAGGCGGCCTGGTACCCGTACGACCAAACGACTGACCAAAGAAGGTGTTGTTATTATCAGCGCCGTCGACCTGCAGACTGTTCAAGGTTCCTTTTTGACCGCCGACGGCGAGGTCGCCCTGGCGCGTCGGATCGCGGACCACGCTCGGCGTGAGAGTAGCGAAGTCGAGGTAATTGCGACCGTTGACTGGTAGATTCTGAATCGCGCGTTCGTTGACCGTAGAAGAAACGGAAGTGCGGGTCGACTCCACCACCTGGCCTTCTGCGGAAATGTCGACCATCGTTGTAGTTGCGCCGACACTCAACTGAACGTCGAGCGGTGTTTGACCACCGACTGTGACTACTACGTTACTAAAGGTAGCCGGAGCAAAGCCCTGCGCTCCGCTGGTCGCGACCTTGTAGGTACCAGGCGGAAGCAGAAGAATCCGATAAATGCCGTCATCGTTAGAAACTGAACTCTTAGTCAGACCGGTGGCTTCGTTGGTGGCGGTAACAGTAATGCCTGGTACTGCTGCATTGTTTGGATCAACCACTCGCCCCTCAATATTTCCCGTATTAGCCTGCGACTGACCAAGAACGTTCAAAGACAAACACAAAACCACTAGGGCCAGCTGACAGATCATGACCCAGGGCAAAGATCTTCTAGACATAGATTCCTTCCTTTTAAAGACAGACTTTCAGGCGAGGTACTTAATCTTAGGCTGGCTTTGTTAATACCGTGATACGCAAACGAGCGCGGAGCCGCTGAACGTTCGCTGAAAATTATCTGAATCGGTGGGCAGAATACTAATCGAGCGTTGACTCTAGATCAAGACACTCTTTCGGTAATATCTCGATGTTTTTAGTGTCCAGCGCCGGAAGGCTTTAGTGGTCGCCAGAGGGCGCTGATCCGTTTGCCGCTGGCAGTCTGGAGCAGACTCATTACACCCATGTAGCCAAAGCCAAAAAAGAAGAGGAGTAGAAATGGGATAGTGCCCCACATGTGGAGGCCCGCTGAATAGATTATTGCGAGCAGGAAATAGATCGCAAAACTCAGTTCCAGGATCGGCAGCAGTCCTCGCTTGCGCCGGTACTTCTTGCGTTTCCAGGTCGCGTCAGTCGTAGCTTCCACCCGATATTTTGGAGTGCGGACAAACTCCGACTTCACCCCTAACAGCGCTTCCAGGACGGCCCGGGCATTAGAAAACGCGAGCCCGATACCCAACGCCATGACCAGCGGCAAATGCAACATCCGCGGCGTTCGTTTCTGGTCCAAATACCACACTGCGGTGCCATAAAACAGCACCACTGAAATCGAAGAAAAGAAGAGCAGCGGCAGATCCAGGATCATGAGGTGGTAAAACGGCTGGTTGTAGCGTACGAGCAAGAGTGGAAACTGGAGAAAACTGGCGACAATCATCAGGGGGTAACTGATGTTTCCGGTTAACCGGAAAAACATCTCCAGCTTCACTCGCCACGGCAACGGGGCTAACCAAATCCGCGGATAAAGTTTCAAGCCAACCTGCATGACGCCCTTGGCCCAACGGCGTTGCTGGGCTTTGAACGCATTTATCTCCACGGGAATTTCAGCCGGAGCCTCTTCATCAAGCAGGTAAACAAACTTCCAACCCATCAATTGAGCGCGAAAACTGAGGTCCGTGTCTTCGGTCAGCGTATCGTGTTGCCAACCACCACTCAGCTCAATAGCGCGACGGCGCCAGATGCCCGCGGTGCCATTGAAGTTGAAGAAGCCGCCGGTGCGATTGCGCGTAGTTTGTTCAACGACAAAGTGACCATCGAGCATGATGGTCTGCAAACGGGTCAACAGATTGTAGTTTCCATTGATGTGTGACCAGCGCATCTGCGCACAGCCCACCATCGGGTCGCTGAAGAAATCGACGAGTTTGCGCAAACAGTCAGGCTTGGGCACGAAGTCGGCATCGAAGATGGCCAGCAGTTCGCCTTTCGCTACTTTCAAACCGTTCTCCAAGGCTCCCGCCTTGAATCCAGTTCGGTCGGTCCGATGTATGTATTGAATGTCGAAACCTTGCGCTGCGTACTTCGCTACCACCGCCTCGGCGACTTTTACTGTTTCGTCTGTGGAGTCATCGAGCACCTGGATTTCGAACTTATCGTGGGGATAGTCGATCGCGGTGACTGCCTTCAGTAGACGATCGACCACATACAACTCGTTAAAGAGTGGCAGTTGCACCGTGATGTGCGGCAACTCGTCCTCGTTGAAGCGCGCTTTTGGTTGCGGCACGTATTTTCGATAACGCCAGAAGTCGACCACCTGCTTGATGCGATACGCTCCGTAGATTGCTAGAGTGAAGAGAATGGCGAAGTAGATGATCAGAACCGTCCAGTCAAAAGCGTCGAGTTTATAGAGCGGACTTATGTTGGCCTGGGTTTTGTAGACCAGGTCATGAAAGTAGCGCTCGAACAGGGGATCTGGTTTTGGACCCATTGGGGTTGGCCAGGGAGTGGCTACGGGGTTCTGAAAAATCATCATAGCTAAGGCATTCATTCCGGCTTCTGATGCAAGCGGTTCGAAATTGGTTCTCGAATATTCAGGCCTTACATCCAAAACGCCGTCAGACAATGGCCGACGGCGCGTTAGCTCTTCTCTAATTGGGCTGTAAACACAATTTCGAGCTCTTTGCGAGCGAGATTTTAACCTAAATTCAAGGCTCTAGAGAAGCGAGCAGGCCGGTTTGTCGGGCAAACCACGGCTCAAATCCTTCTCTCTGGCGCGCTGTAATCACTCGGTCCAGCTGGCACCAGTTCTGGACTACTTCTACTTGTCGATTTATTCCCTACACCCCCTCGCAAACTCAATTCGGCAACTCCCGGCAGGATGTAGAACACTGCCGTCACACTCAGGATCAGTCCGGTAACAAAGCGACTTGAGTGAGTGTTTTCCCAAACTCCCAATGCGTTCAGTCCGACGTCGAGGGCCATCGGAATAGCCGCGATGAATAGCCAACGTCGCGACGGCGCCTGAGTAGTGCGCAGCGGACGAACCAGCGGGTAGAACAAAACCGCCAACAGAAAGCCAAAGTAGAGTCCAGTGCAACGAGCGCAAACTGCGAATTGATGTCCCGCTATGAAAAAAGACCGCTCCGGCAGCTGGTGACACAACTTGCGAAACGCCGCGTAGGTAACGAAGGCCA